>CAYZUZ010000256.1:0-2564 GCA_964481795.1 uncultured Cryomorphaceae bacterium | reverse complement strand
GTTTGTCTAAAATAATGGATACAGATAATTTGAATACTCTTGTAGGTCAAAGCTTTACCAATGATAAAGACTTCTTTGCGGCAGTAAATCAAGCCTTGGGTTCTGAAACATTCAAGCTGCACAAATCAGAGTTGGTTACAGCTGCCATTCATGTCAATGCTACTTTAATTTTATTTGCTATTTTGGGCTTTGTAGCTTCGTTTGCTATTTCTATTGGCCCAGTTATGTGGGTTTTGTTTAGCGAAATATTCCCCAATAAAATCAGAGGTATTGCCATATCCTTTGTTGGATTAATCAATTCTGCGGTAAGTTTTATCGTACAATGGGTATTTCCGTGGGAATTGGAAGTACTGGGCAATGCCACTACTTTTTTAATTTATGGACTTTTCGCAGCCGTTGGGCTTATTTTCATTATCAAAGTAGTACCCGAAACCAAAGGGAAATCTTTGGAGGAATTGGAAGCACAGCTTATTAAAAACTAAAAAATGTACCACATATGAAAGTATTTAGCCTCAATTTGAGTTTAATTATTTTATGGACTCTTTCTTCATGCAATCATTCAAATAAGTTTTTAAAAATAGATGGAGCTGAAGCAATTGCAGAAAAAATCGTTTTGAAAGCAACAGATGCTGTAGATGCAAAAATGCAAAATCCTGTGAGTGGGGTACTTTCAAAAGGCGATTGGCTACAATATGATCTTAGGGTCAATCATACGGGTAGATATAAGGTAGAAGTTTTTGCTCGCAATGAAGAGGGTGCCAAGGTTTGGATAGAAGATTATATCAATAATCCTGACCAAAGAACTTATGATATTACGGGTAAAATACAACTCATGCCCAATAGCTCTTTAGGCAGTAAAGACGGTTCGCCCTTAGCCGTAGGTAAACACCCCATTAAAATTCATGTGGCTCAAGGTGATTTAAGATTGGATTCTATCCGATTTACGCTTATGTACGAGCATCAAGATAGCCCTAACGTGATGACCCAGAATATGGAAGGATCTGAATGGGAAATCGTTTGGAGCGATGAGTTTGATTATAGCGGCTTGCCAGATTCAAACAAATGGAGCTACAATGTAGGCGATTGGGGTTGGGGCAATAATGAATTGCAATACTACACCCATAAAAAATTGGAAAATGCACGTGTTGAAGAGGGATATTTAGTCATAGAAGCCCACAAAATATCCGGCCAAGAGGCTTGGACATCAGCTCGATTGACTACCCAAGGCAAGGCGGCTTTTACTTATGGTAAAATTGAGTTTAAAGCTAAAGTGCCCACAATGAGAGGTACTTGGGCTGCGGGTTGGACACTTGGCGAGAGCTACCGCGATGAACTCTCTTGGCCTTATTGTGGCGAAATTGACATTTTAGAATGTGTAGGCTATGAAATAGATGATGCCACGGGCAATGGTCGCAACCATGCAAGTTGTCATACAAGAGCTTTTTATTTTAAGCAAAACAACCAAATTACGGCAAGTACCCCAGTTAATAATATGAATGCCGATTGGCATACCTACTCTGTAGAGTGGTATCCCGATTCAGTAATTGCCTTGGTTGATGACATCCATTATTATACCTACGATAAAACGGCCAACGAACTTGAGTGGCCATTTAACAATCCCCAAGCCATAATCCTAAACCTTGCTATAGGCGGTGGTTGGGGCGGTGCCCAAGGATTGGACCCTGAATTGGGCAGTCAGCAATTTTTGGTAGATTATGTTCGGGTATATCAGCGAAAAAAATAGAATGAGAATAAAAATCACTGCTAAAAACTGTCAATATGAAATATGTAAAAAAAATAAAGTTGTTTGTTTTTGGGATGGTGATTCTACTGGTTTCTTGTAATAATACTTCAGAGAATATGCATAAAGTGAAGGTTTTTCAAACTTCTGAAGCTGGCGATTTATTGAAACCCATACAACCTTCTACTCAAAAGGCTCATGCAATCATTACCTTAAAACCCGAAGAAAGATTTCAAAAAATCACGGGATTTGGTGGAGCCTTTACCGAGTCGAGTGCTTATTTGCTCAATCAGATGTCGGATAGCAGCCGCAATAAAATAATGGAGGCTTACTTTGGTGATCAGGGAGCTCGATACAGCTTGTGCCGCACTCATATGAACAGCTGTGATTTTTCGGTGAGCTCCTATAGTTACACTCCCTTAGCTGGTGATACTTTGTTGCAAAGCTTTAGTATTGATGAAGATAGAGACGATATCATACCCATGATTCAGGCAGCTCAAAAGATTTCTACAGAGGGTTTTAAACTCATTGCAAGCCCTTGGACTGCACCCCCTTGGATGAAAGACAATCAAGATTGGTTTGGAGGAAAATTACTACCTGAAAACTATGAAACTTGGGCGCGGTTTTTTGTGAAATATGCACAAGCCTATGAAGCAGAAGGAATTCCCATTTGGGCGTTTACCATTGAAAATGAGCCATTAGGCAACGACAGCCACTGGGAAAGTATGCACTATACCCCGCAAGAAATGGCTGATTTTGTAAAAAACCATTTAGCTCCAAATCTTAAAAAAGAAGGGGTAAAGTCGCATCTTTTGGTGTATGA
>CAYZUZ010000255.1:0-2566 GCA_964481795.1 uncultured Cryomorphaceae bacterium | reverse complement strand
CTCATTCGGTATCCACTCCATCCAAACATATGCTCGGTAGTAATACCAATAAAAAATGGATAGTAATAAACCACTCTTTTGATTTCATCTTCACTAAAGAATGAGCGGTAAGGTTCAAACTCTTGGACCACCTTAGATTGTTTGAACCATTTAAAGAACAATAGTTTGAAAAGGAGACTTGCAAAAACTCGCAATGTATAGATCCAAAACATGGAAGGAATTTTTATTTTTAAAATAAAGACTCTTTAAAACAACCTAGGCAGCGCTTTTGAAGCTTTTTCAAGGGGTTGCTAATGTCAATACTTTTTTGCAAATTTAATCAGATAAGGCCTTAGCCCTCGAGACTATGGACTTAATTTCGGCTTATTGGCCTTTTTGAAGTAATTTTAGCCCTCAACAATCGATACACATGAGCCCATTGGATGGTCCGGAAAGGATATTTACCATTGATATTCACACACATATATTGCCTGAGCACATACCTGATTTCAAAAGAAAGTTTGGTTATGGCAACTTTATTTATCTCGATCATCATGCTCCTTGTAGGGCAAGGATGATGCAAGACGGAAAATTTTTTCGTGAGGTAGAAGACAATTGTTGGGACCCAGAAACGAGAATGCATCAATGTGGCCATCAACATGTGGATGTTCAGGTGTTAAGCACCGTTCCGGTGATGTTTTCCTACTGGGCCAAACCGCTCGATTGTTTGGAGGTGTCAAAATTTTTGAACGACCACATCGCTGAAATATGTCATCGCTATCCCAAACGCTTTGTAGGCCTTGGCACAGTGCCTATGCAAGAGCCAGAATTGGCCATACAGGAGCTAGAAAGATGCAAAAATATTGGGCTTAAAGGGATAGAAATAGGTACTCACGTCAATCAATGGAATCTGGATGCAGACGCGCTTTTTCCTGTTTTTGAGGCCTGTGAGGCTCTAGATATGGCTGTTTTTGTGCATCCTTGGGATATGATGGGCAAAGAAAAAATGCCCAAATATTGGTTGCCATGGCTGGTAGGCATGCCTGCCGAAAGTTCGCTTGCTATTTGTTCGCTTATTTTTGGGGGTGTTTTGGAGCGCTTGCCTCGCTTGCGTGTAGCAGTGGCTCACGGTGGAGGTTCTTTTCCAGCTACATTGGGCCGCATCAAGCATGGATTTGACGTACGCCCTGATTTGTGCGCGGTAGATAATCCCATATCACCCGAACAGTATTTGGGTAGATTTTGGATAGACAGCTTGGTACACGATCCCAATATGCTCGATTATGTAGTAAAGCTTTTCGGATATGATAAAGTTGCCTTGGGTACCGATTATCCCTTTCCTTTGGGCGAATTGGAGCCCGGAAAGCTCATTCACTCAATGCCTTATACGGCTGAGCAAAAAGAGAAATTACTAAGTGGTGCCGCACTCGATTGGCTGGGCATGGATAAGAATTTATTTCTGTAAGGCATAAATTTTTATCATAATTATGTTCCATTAGTGTAATAATACCAAGGGGTTAAGCACCTATAGAATCATGAATAGAATAGTATTTTTAATCGCTTTTTTAGGAGGTTTTCACCTAAAAGCTCAACTACCTATAGCCAAGGTTTGGACTTTGGACGACTGTATTCAATACGCGCTTGAGAACAACCTCAACATCAGACAAAGCCAATTGTCGGTATTGCAAGCCTCCAATAATTTGGATGCTGCCAAGGCCAATTTGACTCCTGCGGTAAATGGCAATGTGGGTTATCAATTCAATTTTGGTCTTAACATTGACCCCGTTACAAACATCATTGGTCGCGAGCAGCGCCAAACGGGCTCCATTGGCCTCAATACCAATTGGATCGTTTTTGACGGCTTTCAAAATTTCAACAACATCAAGTCGGCCAGATTGCAAAAATCGGTAAGCTCCTTTGAATTGGAGGCAGTAAAAAATGATATAGCACTCAATGTGGCACAGGCGTATTTGCAAATTTTGCTCAACTATGAAATCAGTGAAATCGCTCGTCAGCAGCTCAAAATCAGCGAAGAGCAGCGCAAAAGAATCGTAGATTTGGTAGCAGCGGGCACTGTGCCTAGAGGTAATCTGTATGAAGCAGATGCTCAATTGGCGCGCGATCAGCAAAACTTGATCAGCACCAACAATGAATTTGAAATGAGTAAATTTCGATTGGCCATTTTATTGCAATTAAATGATTTTAAGGGCTTTGAAATATTTATTCCTCAGTTGCAATTAAGTGAGTCGCCTTATTTAACTATGGCCATAGAGCAGATTTACGATGCAGCACGCAATGAACAACCCAGGCTCATTGCCAATTCATTTGCCGTACAAAAAGCACAAACCGATTTGAGCATAGCCAAAGGAACGAGGCTGCCTACCTTGAGCCTAGTGGCGGGTGTTTCTACCAATTATTCTAATATGATACCCAATGTAACGGGTACAAACACTGTAAACCTGCCCATCGGTGTTACCCAAGGAGGTGAACCTGTATTTGCGCCCATCACGCAGCCTGTGGTGGAGGGAATTAAACCTTTTGGAAATCAGCTGGGAGACAACCTCAATGAGTTTGTAGGTATAGGATT
>CAYZUZ010000254.1:0-2569 GCA_964481795.1 uncultured Cryomorphaceae bacterium | reverse complement strand
TTTACCGATGGTTTGTTGGTCAATGGTAGTCATGTGGCTGATGCTATCAACCAAGCATTGCCTGCTGGAGTAAAAGTAACAGGAGGTATGGCGGGCGATGGACCCTATTTCGAAAGTACCCTAGTGCTTGATAGCGAAGGTAAGCCCCAAAATCGATGTGTAACAGCGATTGCCTTATACGGTGCTGATTTACAGGTAGCCTACAGCTCCAAAGGAGGTTGGGATAGTTTTGGTCTTGATAGGGTAGTAACACGGTCAAAAAACAATGTGCTCTACGAAATAGACGGTGAGCCGGCCTTGGATTTATACAAATCTTATTTAGGGGCTTTGTCGGCCGAGCTGCCCGCATCAGGACTTTTATTTCCCATCAGTATGCGAGAAGATGATAAAAAACAACCCGTGGTACGCACCATTTTAGCGGTAAGCGAAGAGGATAAAAGTCTTACATTTGCTGGCGATATTCCGCAAGGTTCTTTTGTACGATTGATGAAAGCCAACAACGATAGGTTGATTACAGGAGCCGAAGGAGCAGCCCAAGCTGTGGCAGCAACGCTAAGTAAGCCTCAGTTTAATTTGTTGGTAAGCTGCATAGGTAGGAAATTGGTGTTGAAACAAATTGTGGAAGAAGAAGTTGAAGTAGTGTCAGAAGCTTTGGGTAATCCTACACAAACAGGTTTTTATTCTTATGGAGAGCTAGCCCCTTTTAACAAAGAAAGTGCTTGCGAATTACATAATCAAACCATGACAATTACCGCATTTAGCGAAAAATAAATTCATTAAACGGATATGAATCAAAGTATTACAGATTTAAATTTGCACAGGTTACTCAAAAGGCAAATAGCTAAGTACTTTCCCGATCATTTGGAGGACGATACACAGTTTCAAAAGTTTTTTGGTGCTGTAAATAAAGCATACCTAGAGTTTGAAAAAGATCTGAGTCGCACCGAGAATATTCTTGATCAAAGTTCAAGCGAACTCTTTAGAGCCAACCGAGAGTTACAGCGCTTGGCCTTTGAAAAACAAGCAGAGGCCTCCGCTACAGCCAAACAACTTTCTGATATCGTAAATGCATTATCCGATGCCATCATTCAATTAGACAATGATTTGAGGTTTACCTTTTGTAATCAAAGTCTTTACGAAATGACTACCTTAAAGCAAGGCCAAATTATAGGGCAAAGTATTGCTGATTTGTTTTTTAAGAAAAATGGACATCAAGAACTAGAAGCATTGAAAAGAGGAGATGTAAATAATGTGAGCATCACTTTTTTGTGTACGGCCAAGGTTAATCAAAGATGGTTGCGCATCAAACTCGAAAATCAAAACAATGAAAAGGGTGAGCGTTTGGGTTTTATTGGCTTTTTGGCCGATGTAACCCATGAAAAACAAAAAGAAGAACGCATCTCAAATTTGATTAACTGGTTTGATGAATCAACAGAGGCCGTGCAAGTATGCAGTGCCGAAGGCATTCTGGAATTTGTAAACAAAGAAGGCGTTTATAGATTAGGAAAACCCACCCATGAATTGGTAGGCAAGCACGTAGGAACCATCGAAAAAATGTTTGAAAACCATAATAATTGGTTGGCACACGTAGAGGAGCTTAAAAAAGTACCCAAAATGGTGATGCAAAGCACTCACAAACGACCCGATGGAAGCACATTTCCTGTAGAAGCCCGAGTAAAATATTTGGAAGATGAAGCTGGTAAGGGTTATGTTTTGGCTTTTTTAACCGATATGTCAGAAAGATTGGCGCAGCAAGAAAAAATAAGCAAATACTTAAATGAACTTGAGCGTATCAATAAAGAATTAGACCAATTTGCTTATGTGGTAAGTCACGATTTGAAGGCTCCATTGCGCGGCATCAACAATCTAAGCCTTTGGATAGAAGAAGATTTAGAAGATAAACTCGATGCGGAATCACGAGATCAATTTGACCTATTGCGCAAGCGTGTAAAGCGAATGGAAAACTTGATTACAGGCATACTTGAGTACTCGCGTGCCGGAAGAATGAAAGCCATTCTGGAATCCTTTGGGCTTAAAAACTGTATAGAAAGTGTATGTGATCAGCTCAAAACCAGCGACAAGATTCACTACATCATAGCGCAGGATGAACAAGAAATTTACTCCGAAAAACTAGCCCTAGAGCAAGTGCTTTCCAACTTTATATCCAATGCCATTAAGTACAACGACAAAGAAACCATGTTGGTGGAAGTAGGCTGGCAAAAATCGGATAAGCCCGGATTTATCGAGATTTATGTGAAAGACAATGGGCCAGGTATTGAACCTGAATACCATGATAGGATTTTTGTGATATTCCAAACTTTGCAAGCACGCGATGAAATAGAAAGCACCGGGGTGGGCTTGGCCATTGTGAAGAAGATTTTGGATGAAAAAGAAGCCACCGTGCGCCTAGAAAGCTCACTCGGAGAAGGCTCTTCATTTTATTTTACATGGCCTATTAATGAAACTCAATGACTCAATTAACTTTGACCCAAATCAGTACTTATAAAATAAAACCAAAAAATGAATAAGCTCATGACCATATTATTAGTAGAAGACGACGAAGTGGATG
>CAYZUZ010000253.1:0-2602 GCA_964481795.1 uncultured Cryomorphaceae bacterium | reverse complement strand
AACGAAGAGCAAAGAGACAAAGAAGATAAACTAGAAATTTTCATACCTGCTGGCCCACGATTGGGTACTCACGTAATTGAAGCTAAAGGAGTTATGAAAGCCTTTGGCGATAAATTACTCTACGATAACCTCGAATTTTCACTTCCACCCGCAGGTATTGTAGGCATCATAGGGCCCAATGGCGCAGGAAAAACCACCATCTTTAAAATGGTCATGGATCAATTGAAACCCGATGCCGGAAGTTTTGAAATAGGTGAAACCGTAAAAATCGCTTACGTAGATCAATCGCATGAAAAGTTACAAGCCGATAGAAGCATTTATGAAATCATAGGCGATGGCCAAGAAGAAATAGAGCTTGGAGGTAAACGCGTTAATGCAAGGGCCTATTTAAGTAGATTCAATTTTGCGGGTACCGATCAGAGTAAAAAAGTAGGCGTACTCTCAGGGGGCGAGCGCAATAGATTGCACCTTGCCATGGCTTTGAAAGATGGAGGTAATGTATTGCTTTTAGATGAACCTACCAACGATTTGGATATCAATACATTGCGAGCCTTGGAAGAAGCCTTAGACAATTTTGCAGGCTGTGCTGTAATTATTTCTCACGACCGTTGGTTTCTCGATAGAGTATGTACTCACATCCTCGCTTTTGAAGGCGATAGTCAAGTCTATTATTTCGAAGGGGGATTCAGTGATTATGAAGAAAATAGAAGAAAACGCTTAGGGGGCGACTTAACACCCAAGCGCATCAAATATCGAAAATTGATTAAGAACTAAATTTTTTAAAAACCTACCTTTATCCTCCTGACACAGTAAAATTGCGTCAGGAGGATTTTTTTTTGTAAAAGACAGGTTAAATCATGCTTAAATAAAATTTTTAGCCCAGTAATTGAGTTTTGTTTACCATCAATCAAAAACTCAATTATTATGAAGAAGATTTTATTTATTTCCCTTTTCATTATTAGTAGCATCGTTCCTGCTCTTGGTCAAGCTCAAATAGAAATTTATCAAGAAATAAAGGCCATGCAAGATACCATTGTAATGATGCAAAAAGAGTTGTTGCAATTGGAAAGTGAAGGTGCATTATATGCAGAAACCAGAAAATTGAAAATTCAAATAGAGGATAAAACAGCTCAAGCTCAAGCCCTAATCAAACAAAGAGAAGGTTTAGACAGACCCATTACTCAAGGTGATAAATACCTGAGTGAAATCATTGAAAAATACGCAAAGTCATCACAAAACAAAAAGTTTAATAGTGAAGAATTTATGCGTGTTATAGATAAAAGAGTCATCATTTTGGAGGGTTATCTGATTTGTGGTGACACGCAAGACAGTACCATGATACTCGGAAAATTAGAAGAAAAAAAAGTAAGTCCATATTACCTTAAAGGCCACGAAAACTTCGATCCATTGATGATTAAAGTGCAGATAAACAGTGGTTTGCGAATACAAGAATATAAAAAAATCATAGAGCCAATGATAGCAAAAAGAATATATGAATCGCTGCCTTACGATGATTATTGTTTGCAGCCCGACAACGCTATCAAAGTACGATTGGAAGGTGTATTAGAAACGAGCAAAGGAGAGGTCATAATCCGTGAATGGATTCTTTTAGATCCTAAACTTTACCCATAGCAGCAGCTTCAGCAAGTTTTCGCTTTTTGTAACCATACACATTGACCAAATAAACCCCAGTAAGAATGGTACTGATGCCAATCAAGTGAATCCATCCCAAAGCTTCGCCATCAAAAACACCCCAGAGCAGCGCTACAATGGGTATAAAATACGTAACTGAGGATGAAAATAAAGGAGACGTAAGCTTAATCAATTGATTGAAAATAATAACAGCTATTGCCGAATTGACCATACCAAGGAAAGCAGTAAATCCCAAATCTACCCAAGCCATAGGAGCTGTTTGCATACGTGCGATAAAATCTGTTGTAAATAGAAAAATAAGACTGGGTACACCTACATACATCAGCGACAAAGCTGCAATAGCTAAGCTGTTAAGATCTTTGAGTTTTGTGGAAATTACATTGATACTCAATGCGTAGCAAATGGTAGAAATAATCGCTAAACCACCATACGCCAAGTTGGGGTTCCATTCAATTTTGGCATTGGGAAAAAGCAACAATGCGGCACCACTCAATCCTATAAATACCCCTACAACTTGAACTTTTTGAAAGGTTTTATTGAATAACAAGAATCCGGTAATGAGTGTAAATAGCGGCACCAAACTATTAAAAATGCCCACCAAACCACTAGGTAAACGTGTGATTGCCAAGGGAAATAGATAATAGGGAATGCCATTGCCCAACAGCCCTACCCAAAATAACGGTTTGGCATTGGCTTTTGAAAATTTTCTTAAATGTTTGTATGCCAATAGAGTAGCCAGTAGCCAAGCAAATACGATTCGAAGTGCACCTATTTGCTCATAGCTGAATGTGCGCAAACTGCGTTTCATGATTAAAAATGAACTCCCCCACACCATAGCCAGTAGAGCAAATAAAACCCACCTTACCCAAGCCTTTTGCATCGTTATTTTATTTGCCGCGAAAGTAAGCTTCTCATAGGGTTTTGAAACCACCTTGAACGCAACAAAACA
>CAYZUZ010000252.1:0-2604 GCA_964481795.1 uncultured Cryomorphaceae bacterium | reverse complement strand
AAGGCTATCCCAATAATAGTTACTTTCTATGGGTGTTAAGATTTGAGGCATTTTTTACAAGTTTAAGTGTTCAAAATTAAAGCATTTTTATAAAATAAATAGATTTTGCTATTTTTTTAGCATTTTCGCTTTTTAAAAGTCAGTTTTGATGGTGGTTTTTTTATTTTTTGATTCAATTTTGTAATGCTTTGCCTATTTTGGCTACTTGTTAAAACGAAAAACCCCACTCCCAAAAAAGGGAATTTATTGGAAAGCTCCTCCTTTGGGGATTGGGGGCTGCTGCATAACCAAACAACACCATGTTCAAAGACATATTTTTATTTGAATTGCGCTATCGCTTAAAGCGACCTGCCACCTATATTTATTTCATCATCTATACCCTTGTGGGTTTACTTTATGGAGCTATTCTATATGGTAGTTTCGGAACAGAAGTAGCCATACAAATCAGTGGAGGTGGACAGAATTTACTCAATGCGCCTTTTAGCTTGCACAACCTCATGGCTGGGGTTGGCGTAATAGGGCTTTTTGCCGTGGCTGCTTTTATGGGTGTGCCTGTCTATCGTGATTTTGAATACAAGATGCACTCTTTGTACTTTACCAAGCCCATCAGTAAGTTTGCCTACTTAGGAGGTAGGTTTTTAGGGTCTTTTGTTGTGCTGATTTTTGTGCTGTTTGGCATCATACTAGGCTTTTTGGCTGCTTTACTTTTGCCGAATATTTTGCAAGAAAAAATGGGTGCATTTCAGCTTTACCATTACATTCACCCCTTTTTAATGTCTGTTTTGCCCCTGGCTTTTTTTACGGGAGCTATTTTCTTTGCTACTGTTTCGCTCACACGTAATCAACTGTTTATCTATCTCAATGCCGTCATTATGTTGGTGCTACTCAGTGTGGCGGGCAGCCTCACCGAGCAAGTAGAAAACAAATTTATTGGGAGTTTGCTTGATCCTACTGGCGGCATTGCCCTGCAAACTACTACAGAATACTGGACGATTGCTGAGCGCAATACGCAAATTGTACCTTTTTCAAATACCATTTTGTTCAATATGCTGCTATGGCAGGGCGTAGCATTGGCTATTTTGGCATTTACCTATTGGCGTTTTTCGTTTAGTTATACTGCCGATGCCCCTTTGGCGCGCCGTAAGCCCGAATCTGCCATCAAACTCTTAGGTGATGTAGTGAGTGGGCATAAAATCAATTTACCCAAGGTACAGACCATTTTTAGTGCATCAAAGAATTGGCAATTGCTTTTTCAGCTTACAGGCAAAGAATTCAAATGGGTGGTAAGTAGTATTATCTTTTTGGCCATTACCTTGGTTGGGATTTTACTGCTTGTACTCAACTCCATTTTTAGTGGGCAAATCTATGAAACTCCCACCCTTCCTGTTTCTTACCAAGTGATAGACCAAGTAGGGAGTTCATTTACACTTTTTGTGATTATTATTATTGTATTTTACTCAGGAGAGGTAGTCTGGAAAGAGCGCACCCACAATGTAAACCTCATGTTTGATGCCATGCCCTTGCCCAATTGGGTAATTTTTGGGTCTAAGCTGCTGGCTTTGTTTGGGGTGATTTTCTTTTTGAGTACTTTGATGATAGTAAGCGGACTTTTGATACAGACCTTTCAGGGTTATTTTAAATATGAATTGGGCTTGTATTTCAGTACTTTGTATTTTTATAGGATATTGCCCTCACTTACTTTCTGCGCCCTTGCATTTTTTGTGCAAGTGATGGTAAACAACAAGTACTTAGGATTTTTTGTGGTGATTTTATTTTTCTTCTTCAGCAATACCTTTTTGCCACTGCTTGGGGTAGAAGACAATCTCTTTCAGTTTAACTCTAGTACAGGCTTGGTTTATTCAGACATGAATAAATATGGCAGCTTTTTGTATGGCTATATGAGTTTTAAGTTTTATTGGGGCTTTTTAGCATTGTTACTGCTGGTATTGGCAAGTATCTTCTGGGTGAGAGGCAGCGACAACGCTTGGAAAAGCCGTTTACGCAATGCTTCACAAAATTTTGATTTGAGCAAGAAAACCCTTTTTGCATTGAGCCTAGTCGGTTTTTTGGGTATGAGTGGATTTATCTATTACAATACGCATCAGCTCAATAACTTTATGACCAGCAAGGAAAGACTCAAGCAGATTGCTGATTATGAAAAAACTTATAAAAAATATGAGCAACTCCCCCAGCCCAAAATTACAGCCATTAAGCTAGATGTGGACTTGTACCCTGCCACGCAAGGTATGAAAACCAAAGGCACTTATACCTTACAAAATAAAACCTCTCAGCCCATCAAGGAAGTTCATCTTGTACTATTGGCAAAACCAGAAGAAGCTAAATTTACGTTTTCTAAGTCTGCCAAGCTCAAAAAAGAAGATGAAAAATACGACTACTATATCTATACTCTAGAGCAGCCACTGAAGCCCAAGGAAAGCATTGACCTAAAATTTGATTTAGTACATACTAACCAAGGCTTCCACAACAATGGCGCAAATACTGACATTGTGCAGAACGGTACTTTCTTCAATAATTTTAGCTATTTTCCGCTCATTGGCTACCAAGAATTTGCCGAAATGAGCCAAAACGACCTCCGCAAAAAAT
>CAYZUZ010000251.1:0-2618 GCA_964481795.1 uncultured Cryomorphaceae bacterium | reverse complement strand
TTGCGACCGTCGGCTGCCTTTGATGCAACCTTTTATGATCGGCAATAAACTTTGGGAATCGTGTAAATTCATGTTTTTTGAGAATCTTTCTCTATCATTTGCCTCTACTATACTTAGCAAAACACAAAAAGGTTGCCTGCTTTTTAAAAAAAATCTTAAATTATGCTAAATATATTTTGCTCAGGCAACCCTTTTGAAAAATTGGGGGTATTGTGGTTGAAAGTTTTAAAAATTAACTCAAATACTTTAATCAAAATGAAGAAAATTCTTTTAATGCTCGTTCTTGGTTTTTCTATGATGGCTTGTGAAAAGGATGATGACAATACTCCTTCTCTCAATTCTAGATTTTTTAGCCCTATTAATACGGCTGAATTGCCAACAAGGGTTACTACCCACATCCATCAATCGTATCCGAGTGCACAGATTTTAGTGGCAGGTAGCAATGCCTCTTTCGGTTACGAGGTAATTATTAGCTATGGATGGAATTTGTATTACGATACCACCGGAGCTTTTATTTATAAAAAAGATGATGATGATGATGACGATTATATTCCAGTGGCCGTAAGCTCCCTGCCCAGCAGTATCATTACTTATGTAGACACGAATTATCCAAATGACAGCATTGTATGGGCTGAGCGCGATGACGATGAATACGATGTGTATCTCAACAGTGGATGGGAACTTACATTTGACCTGAGTGGCAATTTCATTGAAGCGGAAAGAGACGAAATTCCCGTGAATCCTGCCGATTTGCCTGCCAATATCCTAAGCTATATTCAGCAAAATTATCCCAATGCAAGTATTGTAAAAGCTGAGTTGGATGACAATATCTACGAGGTGTATCTCAATAATGGAATAGAACTTTACTTTTCGCTCAACGGAACTTTCCTGGGCTTTGATGTAGACGACCAAATCATTCCCATCAATAATCTGCCACAAGTAATACTGGATTATGTAGCCACCAATTATCCCAATCAAAGCATTGTAAAAGCTGAAATAGACGACAATATGTATGAGGTAGAGCTCAATAACGAGGTGGAACTTTACTTCGACTTGGCGGGCAATTTCCTTTTTGCTGAATTCGACTAATTATAATTTTTTAAATCCTTACATTTTAATATAAATATAGAAATGAAAAAAGCAATCATTGCAATACTTGCACTTACACTACACACTACCCAAGCGCAAACCGAAACCAAAACCCTTTTTAATAGCAACTCTGTAAAAAGTTATGGCGCCTTTTTGGGTGCAGGCTTGCAAAGCGGACAGATTTACAATACCAATACGTTTTTCTATAACCTACGTGCAGGTGCCGTAATTAATGACGCTTGGTCGCTGGGCTTGGTGTTTGGCGAAAATGTAGATGAGTTCAATGTGAATGTTTCCAATGACTTTGGATTAGACTTCAACGAGCTCGATATCAATTACTACGGAGCATTTGTTGAGTATCGACTCAAACCGCATAACCTTATCTACTTTTCGTTTCCACTTCAATTGGGTGTGTTAGAATCTGATTTTTATGCTGAAAATTTTATTCCTGGCTTGGATGATGACTACGATGTAGATGCCGATGACTACCAATTTTTTGTAGAGCCTGGGGTTAATATTGAACTCAATGTACATCAATTTGTGCGCCTGTATGCTGGGGCTAGCTACCGCTTTCAAGCTGCCCGCTTATACACAGATGGTTTTACGCCACCTGCGCCTGAAAATCACTTGATGTTTAATTTAGGACTAAAAATCGGGGTGTTTAATTTCAAATCGATGTAATATAAAAAAGGCGTTTGAACCAAGTTTAAGTGCCTTTTTTTTTAAACCCTTTTTGGGTAGTTATTTTTCTGTACTGTCTTTTTACAAAACTCTAATCCTTGAGTGTTATACAAATTTCCATATGTTCATTTTTAACACACTACTATTCCATTCGTTCTAAAAATAGAGTTTCTGTAATGCCCGGAGAGGTTTGGCTTCCAATTCCTGTGGTTGTAAAATATTCAATCACTACATATTTACTATTCATAAAGCTAGTGAATGAACAAAACTGTATGAACCCATATGTTTTATATTCAAAAAAATCATTGCTTATGCTAATGGTTTCAATTACTAAACTGTCTGGTGTTACCAAGGTTTGCTTCTTCAAAACGACGGGTAGTCCCTCTATTAATTGAGAAGGTTTTTCAGCGCAATAGTATGGGGTGTACTTCTTGAGAGGATGTGTAAAAGTACCCTCCTGAGATTTGTATGTGATAGAATCGCTTATAAAGGATTTACCTGCTGTGCTGTAGGCTATTCTGTCATGATAAATTACTTCTTCGTTACGACAATAGGTTTTATAAACCCATGTATATTTATTAAGTGAATCAGGGAAAGAGTCGTCTGTTTTTAACTCAAAAATGGGGTTTACATACAAATGAAATGCCTCTATTTCAAGGGAATCGTTCATTAACTTAAACTTGAAATCTTGCCCGAAAGAACTTTTTGCCATTACTAATGACCATAGAAATATGAATATCGTTTTATTCATGCTATAAAAACTTTCTTGTGTAAAAAATGGTAGTCAACAGCATTCTAGTCTGCTTTCGTCCCGTTAAAATATGTCTGTGCAAAAGGTGTTGCACTTT
>CAYZUZ010000250.1:0-2625 GCA_964481795.1 uncultured Cryomorphaceae bacterium | reverse complement strand
CAAAACCCTCAAAGATGCCACCAATGAAGCCATGCGACATTGGATTAATAACCCACAAGATACACACTACATTATTGGTTCAGTAGTAGGCCCTCATCCTTATCCTGACATGGTCGCACGCTTCCACGCCATCATCAGCGAAGAAATCAAAGCACAATTACAAGAAAAAATAGGGCGTGATTATCCTGATTATGTTTTGGCTTGTGTAGGCGGAGGCAGCAATGCCATGGGTGCTTTTTATCATTATTTAGACAATCCTAAAGTGCAACTCATTGGTGCTGAGGCAGAAGGTTTGGGCATTAGCACAGGCAAATCAGCAGCTACCACGCAGCTAGGAACTATGGGCGTGCTACACGGCAGCAAGACTTTACTGATGCAAACCGAAGACGGACAAGTAACAGAGCCTTATTCTATTTCAGCAGGTTTAGATTATCCAGGCATAGGACCCGCCCATGCACATCTATTTGCTACACAGCGAGCTAAATTTATGAGTGTAACTGATGATGAGGCGATGCGTGCTGGATTGCTTTTGAGCCGTACTGAGGGCATTATCCCTGCCATAGAAACTGCTCACGCTTTTGCAGTACTGCCCAAAATGACCTTTAAATCTGAAGAAATAGTGGTAATCAATCTTTCAGGAAGAGGCGATAAGGATTTAGATACTTACATCAAATACGAGTGGTGATTATTGAATTGTTAGATTGTTGAATGGTTAAATGGCTATATTGCGTCGCTTAACAAGGAAACATTAAAAAAAATACACATTTGGAACAACTGGAGAACTACATAGTAGCATTTAGCGATTTTGTTTGGGGAATGCCTCTACTCATTTTGTTGATGGGTGGAGGTTTGTTTTTTTTACTTTACTCTCAATTTTTGCCTTTCCGTTATTTTAGGCACAGCATTGCAGTTTTGAGTGGTAAGTATGATGACAAAAATGACCCTGGCGACATTAACCATTTTCAGGCACTTTCGGCAGCTTTGGCGGCAACGATTGGCGTGGGTAATATTGGTGGTGTGGCTGTAGCTATCTCGGTGGGCGGGCCTGGGGCTATTTTCTGGATGTGGGTAAGTGCCATAGTAGGCATGGCTACTAAATTTTTTACTTGTACGCTGGCAGTGATGTACAGAGGCAAAGATTCGCAAGGAAATTTACAAGGCGGACCAATGTATGTCATTACTGAGGGAATGGGTAAGCAATGGAAGCCACTTGCGGTATTTTTCTGTGTGGCAGGTTTGGTAGGTTGTTTTCCGCTTTTTCAGGCAAACCAACTTACACAAGTCATTCGTGAAGTCATTTTGATACCGCAAGGCTGGATTGCTAACCAACCAGCAGCCATTTTTCAATCCAATCTGATTTCGGGAATTGTGATAGTGATGATGGTTTCTTTGGTAATTTTTGGAGGAATCAAGCGCATCGGCACAGTAGCTGCCAATCTTGTGCCTTTTATGGTGCTGTCGTATATCTTTTGTGCTTTGTATATTTTGCTAGTCAATTTTGACAAAATAGGTAGTTCTTTTGGGCTTATTATCAGTGATGCTTTCACGGGGCAAGCCGCAGCAGGAGGAGTAGTAGGAGCGATGATTATTCAAGGAGTGCGCCGCGCCGCTTTTTCTAATGAAGCAGGCATAGGCACTGCCCCTATGATGCACGGGGCAGCCAAAACCAATGAGCCTGTACGTGAGGGTTTGGTGGCTATGCTCGGGCCATTTATAGATACGATTGTGGTTTGTACTATGACAGCCCTCGTGATAGTAATTACAGATGTCTGGACTACAAGTAGCAAAGATGGTGTTACGCTTACCGCCATGGCTTTTGAGCAAGCCATGCCAGGCTTCGGGGCATTGGTCTTGGTATTTTGTATTTTTATTTTTGCCATCACCACGCTTTTCTCTTACTCTTACTATGGTGTAAAGTGTTTCGGTTTTTTATTTGGGGCAGCAAACCAACATCTTTACAACTATTTATACATTGCTTCTATCATTTATGGGGCATTGGCATCACTCAAGGCTGCCGTAAGCCTGATTGATGCAATGTATGCTATGATGGCTATCCCTACCATTACCTCAGCCGTTTGGCTTGCACCCAAAGTAAAACAAGCGGCTTTGCAGTATTTCAGAAAGATGAAACAGTAAAGCAAAATTACGAATCAGCTAAGCTCAAATGTAAAGCAAAATTCCGAAATAAACTCTAATCCATAGCCAAACTACGGCTTAATGATGAAAAAACTTACGGTACGAGTGAGAAAACTTCTTACAAATATAAGGAGAAAATAGAAATCATGCGAGGCTGGTTTGGGTTGCAAAGTTTAAACCAAGCGAGAAACCATATAAACCAGAAAATCGTTGTCGTAGAGTAAACCAAAATTCAAAAGAATATGCTAACAAGTATAGAAGGAACTTATAAAAATGGTCAAATCATTCTGAAAGATAAGCCTGATATTGAAGAAGAAGAAGTGCAAGTAATTGTTACTTTTTTGGAGAAACCCGAAGAAAAATCTAAAAAAAGAATCATTGGAAGCATGAAGGGGCTTTTTGAAGTGCCTGATGATTTTGATGAGCCTTTAGATGATTTAAAAGAGTATCATACTACTATACAAAAATTGATTAGACAGAATTTCAGGA
>CAYZUZ010000249.1:0-2628 GCA_964481795.1 uncultured Cryomorphaceae bacterium | reverse complement strand
CCTACCTTAAGATAGAAGAAAAAAACAATGCTTTCATGCAGTCGGTAAAGTATGCCGAAAAAATACAACAAGCCATCTTGCCCAACCAACTTCAGCTCAGAAAAAATTTTGCCGAGCACTTTGTGATTTACCTTCCCAAAGATGTAGTATCAGGTGATTTCTTCTGGTTTACAAAACTAGGCAATAAAAACTTTGTAGCCTGTGTAGATTGTACAGGGCATGGCGTACCTGGCGCATTTATGTCGCTCATTGGTAGCTCACTTTTAAACCAAATCGTAAACGAGCAAAAAATATCCGAACCACACCATATTCTAGAAATTCTGCATAGCAGCGTATTGAAAGCCCTCAAACAACGCGAAACCAGCAATATAGATGGTATGGATTTGAGCATCTGTGCTTTTGAAGCATGGCAAGACAATCAAATTAATCTTGAATTTAGTGGCGCAAAAAGTTCTGTTTACTACGTCAGAAGGGGCGAGCTACACGAACTTAAAGGCGACCGTAAGGCAATTGGAGGCTCACAGAATGATAAAATCTTAGACTTTACCCTGCAGCGTGTTACCCTACACAAAGGCGATTTGGTCTATCTCACCACCGATGGCTTTGAAGATTCTCCCAATCGAGAACGCAAAAAGTTTGGTACTAAACGCATCAAACAATTACTCTTGGCACATAGCCAACAGCCTTTATCTCAACAAAAAGAAGTTTTATTAGATGCACTTAATACACACCACAACGGCACACTGCAAAGAGATGATATTACTTTCATTGGCTTAAAGATGTAGCTATGCAAAGTTACATATTCCTTTGTTCTAAAAGGATATGCTCCATTTAGAAAACAATACTTATTTTTGAAATTATTTTTTAAACGCATCATATCATAATAAGTCAAATTATGAAAAACGATAATCTCTACAACTCTTCACTTGCCTTGCTTACAGACCTCTACCAACTCACCATGGCCTATGGCTATTGGAAAGCTGGCAAGGGAGAGCAAGAGGCTGTATTTCATCTTTTTTTCAGAAAAACTCCTTTTCAAGGTGGATTTGCGGTAGCTTGTGGGCTAGAGATGCTTGTTGATTTTTTGGAAAATTTTAAACTTGAATCCAGCGATGTTGAGTACCTTGCTTCGCTAAAAGGCAATGATGACAAGCCTCTTTTTGAAAAGGGTTTCTTGGATTATTTGGCTGAATTAAAATTTACTTGTAGTATTGATGCCATTCCAGAAGGCACAGTTGTATTTCCACATGAACCACTGATACGTGTGCAAGGACCAATTATCCAAGCACAAATCCTTGAAACAGCAATGCTCAATATCATCAACTTCCAAACTCTGATTGCTACCAAAGCTGCCCGTATGCAAGTAGCTACTGGCGGCGAGCAAGTGCTGGAGTTTGGGCTTAGAAGAGCGCAAGGCATTGATGGCTCATTGGCAGCAAGCAGGGCGGCTTATATTGGAGGCTGTGATGCCACCTCCAATGTATTGGCAGGAAAGCTTTTCGGGATTCCTGTCAGAGGTACACACGCCCACAGTTGGGTGATGTCTTTTGACTCTGAGCTAGAGGCTTTCGAAACGTATGCTGAATATATGCCGAACAATTGTGTGTTTTTGGTAGATACTTATGATACGCTAGAAGGTGTAAAAAAAGCAGTAGAAGTAGGCAAAAAACTCCGTCAGCGTGGTTTTGAAATGAATGGCATACGTCTTGATTCGGGTGATTTGGCCTACCTCAGCATAGAAGCACGCAAAATATTAGACGAAGGTGGTTTTCCCAAGGCTGCCATTGTAGCAAGCAATGACCTAGACGAGAACATCATCATGAGCTTAAAAGCACAAGGAGCTGCCATCACTGTCTGGGGAGTAGGCACTAAATTGGTAACTGCCTACGACCAGCCCGCACTTGGAGGAGTTTATAAAATTGCGGCCATCAGGGCCGAAAACGGCACTTGGGACTACAAAGTAAAGCTTTCTGAGCAAAGCATCAAGGTATCTAATCCAGGTATTTTACAAGTAAGGCGTTTTTATGATGCACAAGAGTTTGTAGCAGATATGATTTACAACCTAGATAAGCCCCCTACAGAAGAAGCCATTATTCTTGACCCAATGGATGCTACGCGGCGCAAAAAAATAGACCCCAGTATTCATCAATACCAAGATTTGCTTGTACCTATTTTTGAGGAAGGGCATAAAGTTTATGAACTACCTGATATTCAAGATATTAAACTGCATCTCAAAGCACAATTGGCAAAGTTCCATCAAGGTATCAAACGCTTTGTCAATCCGCATAGCTATCCCGTAGGGCTTGAGAAAGGACTGAGTGATGATAAATACGACTTGATAATCAAATTGAGGGCTTAGATTTGGTAAACATCTCTCAGGTTAGGTTATTTCAAAATTTCTACTTTGATACCTACAAGTTGCTTGGGGGCTTGGTCTTCGGGGCGTATTTCAAGGGCTGCAATTTTATCTACTACGTCCATTCCTTCTAGTACTTTACCAAATACTGTATGTTTGCCGTCAAGTTCGGGCACTCCTCCTTGGCTTAGGTAAGCCTGCTTTTGGGCAGGGCTAAAACTAACTTTATCTCTTTGAGCGATGGCTTTTAGCTGCCCTTCGGTATATTTTTG
>CAYZUZ010000248.1:0-2647 GCA_964481795.1 uncultured Cryomorphaceae bacterium | reverse complement strand
ATTCCGAAGTTGGCTTTGTTGCGCAGTAATTTTTTTATGGCCCAATCAAAAGAAATCAGCGGACGTAGTTCATATTTTTTTGCCATGATGATAAAATTGATGGGGTAAATGTAGGAAAAAAGAGTGAATCTTTTGAATTAGATTTTCTTAGCTATTGAATCTCAGCCGGTGGGCCTTTTGTGGAAGGGATGATACTGTAGTTAAAATCAATTTAATAAATTAAAAAATAATTAATCCTCAACATATGAGTAAAAAACATCAAAAATTACTCCATCACTTTTACTTGCCTTCTTATATAATGTCTTGTAATGATTTGTTTGCTTTTTTGTTGACCAGTCTAATTCAAGCTCATAGGGCTTAATAAATTCAATTAATTTATATTTTAATTTTAATTTATTCAATTCATCAAGAATCGTATCTAGAGCGTGTTTTGCATCTATTTCATTTACGAATGCGTAAACAAAACCTCCTTTCAGACCTTCTTTTGATTCTTGATATTCAAATTCAACGCTAGACCAATATACTTGCATAACTTAATAATTATTTGGGCTTTAATTTATTAGTTTTAATTAAATTTTGACTTCTAATCAATGCCATGATCATTTTCTACTTTATAATAAATGGCATGTGACTTATGAAAGCAAATTCTATAACCTTGCTTTACTTTAAAAGCTTATTCACTACTACTTGGTCAATAGGAAATGTAACATCCTTATTGGTAAGATCTTCAAGTGCCCGCCAAGCAAATAATTGTGCTGCCTCAGTTTCTGTTATATTTTCATCAAAGGGCACTGTGGTAATACTTTGCCAATCTTTGTAAAAAACTCTATAATAGATACTTACAACTTGCTTTGAGGGATCAAATGCTGAGGCTACGTAAAAATCGGTGGTGTACAGGTGTTCGCCTACTTCTATTTCAATGTTCAGTTCTTCTTGAAACTCCCGTCGTAGGCAATCTATTGTGCCTTCACCTTGCTCTAGGCCTCCTCCGGGAAACTTGGTAAATGCAAAACCTTTTAAATATTCTTTGGAAAGGAGTACTTCATTTCTGGCATTGATCAATATTCCGTATACGCGAATGCTAAACATACATCATTTTTATTAAGATACAAAGATGCGACTCAAGCATCTTCCATAAAAAAAGCCTCAGCGTTTAGGCTGAGGCTTTTGGAGATTATTTATCTTCTTTTACTTCTTCGTATTCTACATCGGTTACATCATCTGCACCTCCACCGGCATTGGGTTGTTGACCTGCATCACTACCACCTGCTTGTGCTTGTTGCTGAGCATTGTAGATGTCTTGTGAGGCATTTTTCCAAGCTTCATTCAAGGCTTCCATTGCAGTGTCGAGTTTTACAAAATCGCGGCTGCTGTGGGCTATTTTTAGTTCGCTCAATGCACCTTCAATAGCGGTCTTTTTATCTGCTGGTAATTTATCACCAAACTCTTTCAACTGACTTTCAGTTTGGAAAACCAAACTGTCTGCTTGATTCAATTTATCAACCTCTTCTTTGGCTTTTTTATCAGCATCGGCATTGGCTTCAGCCTCAGCTCTCATGCGGTCTATTTCTTCTTTTGAAAGACCGGAAGAAGCTTCTATTCGAATATTTTGCTCTTTACCTGTTCCTTGGTCTTTGGCCGATACATTGAGGATACCATTGGCATCTATATCAAAAGTAACCTCAATTTTGGGCACTCCACGTGGCGAAGGTGGTATTCCATCTAAGTGAAAACGACCTATGGTTTTGTTGTCTCGAGCCATGGAGCGCTCACCTTGCAATACATGTATCTCAACCGAAGGCTGATTATCGGCAGCGGTAGAGAAAGTTTCACTCTTGCGGGTAGGAATGGTGGTATTAGACTCTATCAATTTGGTAAATACTCCTCCCATGGTTTCGATACCCAATGCAAGAGGAGTTACGTCTAAAAGAAGTACATCTTTTACATCGCCACTCAATACACCCCCTTGTATGGCAGCACCTAGGGCTACTACTTCATCAGGATTTACGCCTTTTGAAGGCTCCTTGCCAAAGAATTTTTTTACAGCATCTTGTATAGCTGGAATTCTGGTAGAACCTCCTACTAATATAACCTCATTGATTTCGCTCACTGATAAACCTGCTTTTTGCAAGGCTGTACGACAAGGATCAATTGTGCGTTTGATGAGGCTATCGGCCAATTGTTCAAATTGGGCACGAGTCAATGTTTTAACCAAGTGCTTGGGTCCTGTGGCGGTAGCTGTAATATAGGGTAAATTGATTTCGGTGCTTGTAGTGCTCGATAGTTCAATTTTTGCTTTTTCGGCAGCATCTTTCAATCTTTGTAGTGCCATTGAATCTTTGCGCAAGTCCATGCTTTCTTCTTGCATGAAGCTATCAGCCAACCAATCGATGATAACTTGGTCAAAGTCGTCGCCTCCTAAATGGGTATCTCCATCGGTAGAGCGTACTTCAAACACACCATCGCCAAGTTCAAGGATAGATACATCGTGTGTACCACCACCGCAGTCAAATACTGCGATTTTCATGTCTTGACCTTTTTTATCGATACCATAAGCCAAAGCCGCTGCGGTAGGCTCATTGATGATTCTGCGTACTTTAAGACCGGCTATTTCACCAGCTTCTTTAGTAGCCTGACGCTGAGCATC
>CAYZUZ010000247.1:0-2658 GCA_964481795.1 uncultured Cryomorphaceae bacterium | reverse complement strand
CAAACTTTCGTCTATAGATCTAAAGGTAAAATTCAATCTATTCTTAACCTTATCATTTGAATAATAATAAGTTGAGATAGAACTATGTGCCGTTTCCTTGGTAACAAGAGGTCTATTTTGCATAATAAAAGACCTGATTTTTTCTATTCGCCAAAAGATATGAATCATCCAAGGTTTTATTTCTATAGAAGGCTGAGGCAATCCCAAGGCTTGACACAATAAATTAAAAAACGCTCTATAATTCAAATTTTCAGCTGCCAATATAAATCGTTCACCGAAGCATTTCTGCTGCATCAACTGATACATCGCCTTGGCTACATCTCTTACATCTACAAAGGCATTCACTCCCGTGGTATAAAATTTAAATCCATTGGCATAAGTACTGAATAATTTCCCAGAGCCTTCATTCCAGTAGCCTGGCCCTAAAATAATACTAGGATTTACTACTACCACATCAAGGCCTTCTTCTTGTCCACGCCAAGCCTCTAGCTCGGCTGCATATTTGCTTAGGGCATACTTTGAGTTGTGTTTACCTTCAATAAACTCTGTATCCTCATCAATAAGTTTCTGGAAATCACCGCCAGGATCGCGCCCTAGAGCAGCTACAGAACTCACATGACAAAACTCTTTTACCTTGTAATGTATAGAAGCATTGATTAAGTTGGCTGTAATGCTGCGGTTGTATTCAATTAAATAATCAGCTTCTTTGGGGTCAAAAGACACAATAGCTGCACAGTGATACATTTGGTGTATAGGGTATTGTTCAAATACTTGGTCAATACTGCCTACCTCCATCAAGTCGAGTTTTACCCAGATTATTTTCTTAAAAAGCTCCTGACCTTCAGGGTAATAATCAAAAACCTTGGCTACTAAAGACTTTCTTGATTCAGATCTATAAAAGGCAAGCAAGCCCTCACAGCCCATGCGAGTCAATTCATACAATAGATGACTCCCTAATAGACCGGTAGCTCCGCTTACTGCAATCATTTAAAAGGGTGTAAATTAAAGTTTCCTTTTTATCTCTACTTGTTCAAAGCCTTCGATGATATCACCTTCTTTAATATCGTTGAAATTCTTGATGTTAAGACCACATTCATAGCCTTTGCTTACCTCTTTTACATCATCTTTGAATCGTTTCAACGAAGCCAATTCACCTGTATGCACTACTACACCATCGCGTATGATTCGGATATTGGTACTTCGTTTTACCGTACCATCCAATACCATACAACCTGCTATAGTGCCCACTTTGGATATTTTGAAAGTTTCACGAATTTCAACATTACATACAATTTCTTCCTTGGTATCGGGAGAAAGCATGCCTTCCATGGCATCTTTAATTTCATTGATTGCATCGTAGATAATTGAATACGTGCGTATATCTACACTTTCACGTTCAGCTATTTTGCGAGCAGTAGCTGCTGGACGCACTTGGAAACCAACGATAATTGCATCAGATGCTGCGGCCAAAAGCACATCACTTTCAGTAATTTGCCCCACGCCTTTATGTATAATTTTTACAGAAACCTGGTCTGTACTCAATCTCTGCAAAGCATCTGATAAAGCTTCTACAGAGCCATCCACATCACACTTCAGAATGATATTGAGTTCTTTGAAATCACCAAGAGCCAATCGTCTTCCGATTTCTTCCAAGGTAATATTTTTGGTGGTACGTACGCTTTGCTCGCGTTGCAATTGCTGACGTTTAGCTGCAATAGACCTGGCTTCACGCTCATCGTTCATCACCCTAAATTTATCGCCCGCCATAGGGGCTCCATCCAAACCTAACAAAGCTACTGGAGTGGAAGGTCCTGCCTTTTTCACAGGTTTTCCTCTTTCATCAAGCATGGCTCTAACCCTACCTGTATATTGACCTGCCAATATAATATCTCCTACATTAAGTGTACCCGTTTCTACAAGGATGGTACTTACATATCCACGTCCTTTATCTAGCATCGCTTCTATCACAGTGCCATGAGCGTTGCGTTTTGGGTTGGCTTTTAAATCTAATAATTCAGCTTCTAAAAGTACTTTTTCGAGTAATTCTGTAACTCCCATACCCATTTTTGCTGAGATGTCGTGACTCTGAATTTTGCCACCCCAATCTTCAACCAAAAGGTTCATTCCTGCCAATTGCTCCTTAATTTTTTCAGGGTTGGCATTGGGTTTATCTATTTTATTGATAGCAAAAACTATAGGCACATTGGCTGCTTGTGCATGCGCAATGGCTTCCTTAGTTTGTGGCATAATACTGTCATCAGCCGCTACCACAATAATGGCTATATCCGTTACTTGAGCTCCACGAGCACGCATAGCGGTAAAGGCTTCGTGGCCAGGTGTGTCTAAAAAGGTTATGTGTTGGCCAGAAGGTAACTCTACAGAGTAGGCTCCAATATGCTGGGTGATACCACCTGATTCACCGGCAATTACGTTTTCTTTGCGGATAAAGTCAAGAAGCGATGTTTTTCCGTGGTCTACGTGACCCATTACTGTTACGATAGGCGGACGGTGAATTAAATCCACTTCATTATCTTCTTCTTGTTCTATTTCTGCTTCTACCTCTGCACCTACAAATTCTACTTTGTACCCAAATTCATCAGCTACAATGGTAAGTGTTTCAGCATCGAGGCGCTGATTCATGGTTACCATCAAACCAAG
>CAYZUZ010000246.1:0-2670 GCA_964481795.1 uncultured Cryomorphaceae bacterium | reverse complement strand
AAAAGATACTTTGAAAAAATACTTAGAATACCTAGAAGCTGCCTTCTTAATCAAAGTATTAAACAAAGTTGACGTAACAGCAAAGCGACTGAAACGAGTAACCAGCTTCAAAGTGTATTTGACTAACCCTTCGTTGCGAACAGCCTTGTTTTCAACCATGGGTGAAGCAGACAATGAAATGGTGAATAGGGTGGAAACTGCAGTTTTATCACAATGGATGCACAAAGAAAAATTAGATTTAACCTACGCCCGATGGAAAGAAGGGAGAAAGGACGGTGAAGTAGACTTGGTGTTGGTAGATGACAAAACATATAAACCTCAATGGGGTGTTGAAATAAAATGGAGCAATCGATACTTTGAGAAACCCAACGAATTAAAAAGTTTATTACATTTTTGTAAGAGCAACCATTTTCAGAATGCATGGGTAACATCCATAGACCAATGAGGTATAAAGCAAATAGAAGGTTTATTCTTTTCATTTTTGCCAGATTCAATATACAGTTACAATATTGGCGACATCACATTGAAAATGAAAAATCAAATGTAGATTCTGAAATCAGCGAACGCTCAACCACGTGAATTAAACAGCTGTTAATCATGGGTTTATAGAGGGTCATAGTTTTTTTTGGTTAATATATGGTATGCCAGTGTTTTTAACATATGAAATATACTTTAATATAAGATGGAGTCCTAGTCGAGTGGTTGGGAATGAGCTAGGCTAGGGAAGCTGATCCTGCAATGAGATGGAAATATTTACAAAAATGAGCGCTTTTCATGGGCGTTTTATTGTTTATTTACGGCCCTTGTTCCTTACTTATTGCTTGTATTTATCCGTCAGCTTGTTTTTTATCAGCATTCGCTTGATGCTATGCTTTTCAATATCAATTTTTTAGACGAGCAAAAATATTAACCTTAACGAAACCTTGGGCATGATTTTAAACACTACTTTTGCGCCCTTAAATTTCGATACCTATACAAGTACATGCAAAAGCTCAGGAACATTGCCATTATTGCCCACGTAGACCACGGTAAAACTACCCTTGTAGATAAAATGCTGATAGCAGGCAAACTTTTTAAAGACCACGAAACGCCCGGAGAGCTGATCATGGACTCCAATGATTTGGAACGCGAACGAGGCATCACCATTTTGGCCAAAAACGTTTCAGTTCGTTATAAAGATTATAAAATCAATATCATAGATACTCCTGGCCACAGCGATTTTGGTGGCGAGGTAGAGCGTGTACTCAATATGGCCGATGGTGTATTGCTACTCGTAGATGCCTTTGAAGGGCCAATGCCGCAAACGCGTTTTGTATTGCAAAAAGCCATACAATTAGGATTAAAACCCATAGTAGTAGTAAATAAGGTAGATAAACCCAACTGTACTCCAGATGAAGTGCAAGAAGCTGTATTTGAATTGATGTTTGCCCTAGAAGCCTCAGAAGAGCAGCTCAACTTTACCACCGTTTATGGCTCAGCACGCGATGGCTGGATGAGCATGGATTACAAGCAAAAAACTGAAGATATTTTTGTGCTTTTTGACACCATCATTGAGCACATACCCGCGCCCAGAATAGGAGAGGGTACACCCCAAATGCTCATTACTTCTTTGGATTTTTCGGCCTATACGGGTCGTATAGCCATAGGTAGATTGGAGCGTGGAACCCTAAAATCAAATATGCCCATCACTTTGATTAAGCGCGATGGCGCTAAGGTAAAAATGCGCATCAAAGAACTCTTTGTATTTGAAGGTTTCGGAAAAATTAAAGTAGACGAGGTGCCTGCGGGCGAAATATGTGCCGTAACAGGAATCGAAGGTTTTGAAATAGGCGATATCATTGCCGATGCTGAAAATCCAGAGGCTTTGCCCGGTATCACCATCGAAGAGCCTACCATGAGTATGTTGTTTACCATCAACGATTCTCCTTTCTTTGGCAAAGAGGGTAAATTTGTAACCTCGCGCCACGTAAAAGAACGCCTTGAAAAAGAATTGGAACGCAACTTGGCACTCAGAGTAAAAGAAACGGGCTCTGCAGATTCCTTTATGGTATTTGGTAGAGGTGTATTGCACTTGAGTGTATTGATAGAAACCATGCGCAGAGAGGGCTACGAATTGCAAATTGGTCAGCCACAGGTAATTATAAAAGAAATAAACGGAGCAAAATGTGAGCCTATCGAAGAGCTCACCATCGATTTGCCTGAAGAATTCAGCGGCAAAGCCATAGAGGCTGTGACCATGCGAAAAGGTGAAATGCTGAAAATGGAACCGAAAGGAGACCGTATGCACTTGGAGTTCATCATCCCATCTAGAGGTATCATAGGACTCAGAAACTACATGCTCACGGCTACACAAGGTGAGGCTGTAATGGCACACCGCTTTATTGAGTTCCAACCTTATAAAGGCGATATTGGCGGACGTAACTATGGCTCTATCATTAGTATGGAAATGGGAAAAGCCATTCCTTATTCACTCAATAATTTACAGGATAGAGGAATCTTTTTTGTAGAACCGAATGAAGAAATCTATGAAGGACAGGTAATTGGCGAAAACAACCGTCCTGGCGATTTGAATGTGAATGTAACCAAAACCAAAAAACTCTCAAATATGCGTTCTTCTGGTGCCGATGATAAAATGAGGATAGCACCACCGAGAAGATTTTCGCTCGAGGA
>CAYZUZ010000245.1:0-2673 GCA_964481795.1 uncultured Cryomorphaceae bacterium | reverse complement strand
CCTCATCCACAATAGCAAAATGGTGTTTGCGCTGCACTAGTTCCTCGGCCGAGCGCGACATATTATCTCTCAGGTAATCGAATCCAAATTCACTATTGGTACCAAAGGTAATGTCTGATTTATAGGCTTCTATCCGCTCAGGCGAATGAGGCTGTGTGATATCGATACAGGCCACACTCATACCATGAAATTCATAAATGGGAGCCATCCATTCGGCATCGCGTTTGGCAAGATAATCGTTTACGGTAACTAAGTGTACCCCTTTGCCCGCCAAGGCATTCAGATAAACAGGCAGGGTAGCCACCAAAGTTTTTCCCTCACCGGTAGCCATTTCGGCTATTTTTCCTTGATGCAGTGCCACACCTCCAATAAATTGAACGTCGTAATGAGCCATATCCCACTTGAGCTCATTGCCTGCTACGAGCCAACTCGACATCCACTTTGCGTTATCACCCTCGATGATGACATTCTTTTTGCGACCAGAAAGCGCCCTATCAAACTCATTGGCTTTTACCACCATATAGTCCTTCTCTTTGAATCTGCGTGCAGTTTCGCGAACTACAGCAAAAGCCTCAGGCAATATTTCCAATAAAACTTCTTCTATTTTTACAAGCTCTTGCTTTTCCAGTTTTTCTATCTGAACAAAAATTCCCTCTTTGGCATCTACCTGTTCTAGTGCTTCTGCCTCTGCATGCAACTTGTTTATTTCCTCCGTAATATCCTGAGTAGCAGCAGCTATTCTTGCTTTAAACTCCAGAGTTTTTTCTCTTAAACCTTGATCGCTCAAAGCTTCAATGGCAGAATAAACTTTTTTTATAGCTTGAATATAAGGCGATATAGCCTTGAGATCTTTATCGGCTTTGGTGCCAAATATTTTACCTAAAATGTTAGCAATCATGCTGGTATGAATTCAAAAAATCGTTTTTATCAAAAAAATATTACCCGAACAAACGGGCTGTAAAAGTACAATATTACAAGTGTTATTGGCTTGTAAAAAATGTATTTTCTCTATTAAAATAGCGATAAATAAAATGCAAAAAAGCCGAATGAATCGGCTTTTGGAGACAATTAATACTCATCTTCATTCCAGAGAAAGTCTTCCTCTGAGGGGTAATCGGGCCAAATCTCCTCTATGGATTCATATATTTCTTCTTCTTCATTTTCAATGGCTTGAAGATTTTCAATTACTTCCAAAGGAGCTCCTGTGCGGATGGCGTAATCAATCAATTCATCTTTACTTGCGGGCCAAGGGGCATCGCTTAAATAAGAGGCTAATTCAAGTGTCCAATACATAAGACTGGGGTTTTAAAATTTTTGCAAAAATATCAATATATCAATACGAAGTACACAAAGGTTCTGTTATAATTAAAATAATTTTTTAGAATCCCAAAGAACTTCACTAACTCCTTGTTTTTTAGCAATATACCTGCCTAATACAAAAAGAAAATCAGAAAGTCGGTTCAAAAATATGATCATACTAGGCTCTATGGTATGCTGTTGGCTCAGGTATACCAAAAATCTTTCGGCCCTGCGACATACACAGCGAGCCACATGAATTTGAGCTACTTGCTGACTACCTCCGGGCAAAATAAAATTCTTCAAAGGCTCCAAAGAGCTGTCCATACGGTCTATTTCTTTTTCCAATGCCAAGTGCGCCTCAGCATTTAGGGGCGATAAGTACGATTTACCCACCTCATTTTCAGCGGCTAAATGACTGCCCATATGGAAGAGGTAATTTTGCACCTGCTCCAGCAATTGGTCGGTTTCTTCATCATTGGGTGCCTCACGCAGCATTCCTATCCAAGAGTTGAGCTCATCCAAAGTGCCGTAGGCTTCAATGCGTTCGTGAAATTTAGGCACGCGATTACCCCCCAAAAGTGAGGTTTCACCACGATCGCCCGTTTTGGTATATACTTTCATGGGTTGTATTTATATTTTAGGTTAAGTAAAAATTTAAAAATTTGTTGCAATAAGTTTTTAAAAAGATTGCAAATAAATCAGAAAATAGCGTGCAAATCTAAGCGGAATGAGCTTTTGGTGCATGTTAAGGAAGGGTTACCTTCGGAGTACCGAGTGTTGAGTACTGAGTACTGAGTACCGAGTGTTGAGTACATATGGACTGTAGAAAAGTAGAGAGTTTGAAAGTAGAAAGTGGAAAATGAAGAATATAAACCCTAGAATTTCACCAAAAAATAGCTTTGATACAGGCTTTTTAAGTAAGGCAATTATTTTGTTTATCAATTTCCACTTTAAAGATAAGTGCTTCAATGAGGTTAGTATTAGCTCTGAAAATGAGGTTTTAAGAAAAGTTATTCTCCTTTCTAATATTGAGATTTTTTGGGTGGAAATTTTGAGTGAGATTTAATATTATTGTGTTTATATGTAGGTTAGCAGATATCGTGAAGCCCACCACTTCCAAGAAAATCATCATGAATAAATTTGTCAAACTGTAACTTTTATGTTACTTTTGCACTATGAAAGTGCGAGAAGTCATAGCTTACGAAAACCACTTTGAAGATTTTCTTATTAAACAACCCATAAAGGTTCAAAACAAAATATTCAAAATTATTGAAGCTATTGAAACGCTTGAGAGAGTTCCTACGAATTATTTAAAACACCTTGAAGGAACTGATGGACTATACGAAGCACGAATTCAACTCGGATCAAATATAT
>CAYZUZ010000244.1:0-2678 GCA_964481795.1 uncultured Cryomorphaceae bacterium | reverse complement strand
GTAAGAGTAGCTCGTATCAATGGCTCTTTTGTAATCAATCCGTCGCCTGCCGACATGGCACTTGCTGATATGGATTTGATGGTAGGAGGTACTATGGATAGTATATCGATGGTAGAGGGTGAGATGCACGAGGTAAGTGAAGCAGAGATGCTAACAGCCATCAAAGAAGCTCATGAAGCTATTAAACTCCTGTGTCAAGGACAATTAGACCTTGCCGCTCAAGTGCCTAGCAGCAGTCCAAAACGCGAATACAGCCACGAAACCAATGATGCTGAATTAGCTAAAGCTGTTCGCGAAGCTACTTATGCTAAAGTTTACGAAGTGGCTAAGCAGGGTCTAAGCAAGCATGAACGCTCTGCTGCCTTTAAAGAAATTCGCGATGAATACTTAGCAAGTCTAGGAGAAGAGGTTGGTGATTTGACCAAAAGCTTGGCTAAAAAATACTTCCACGATGTAGAATATCATGCCGTTCGCGATATGATTTTGAACGATGCCCAAAGATTAGACGGCAGAAAAATGGATCAAATTCGTCCTATTTGGGCTGAAGTTGATTACCTGCCCGGAGCGCATGGTTCTGCCGTATTTACACGTGGCGAAACACAATCACTTACAACAGCTACCTTAGGCACCAAGCTCGATGAAAACCGCATTGATGGAGCTACCTTTTCTGGTAGTGAGCGTTTTTACCTCCACTACAACTTCCCTCCTTTTTCAACTGGCGAGGCCAAACCTTTAAGAGGAACAAGCCGCAGAGAGGTAGGTCATGGCAATTTAGCACAAAGAGCTCTTAAACCCATGATTACCAGCGATATTCCCTATACCATCAGAATTGTTTCTGATATTTTAGAATCGAATGGTTCCAGCTCTATGGCTACAGTTTGCGCAGGCACCTTGGCATTGATGGATGCTGGTATCAAAATAAAAGCCCCTGTATCGGGTATTGCCATGGGATTAATTACCGATGAAAATTCAGGTAAATATGCCGTACTTTCAGATATCTTAGGCGATGAGGATCACCTAGGTGATATGGACTTTAAAGTAACAGGTACATCCAAAGGTATAACTGCCTGTCAGATGGACATCAAAATAAAAGGTCTTTCATTTGAAATAATGGAAAAAGCCTTGAACCAAGCCCGCGAAGGAAGATTGCATATTTTGGGCGAAATGCTCAAAACCTTAGCTGAACCCCGCCAAGAACTTAAGCCACACGCTCCTAAAATAGTGAAAATGGAGATACCTAAAGAGTTCATAGGCGCAGTAATAGGCCCAGGAGGCAAAATCATCCAAGGGATACAAGCAGATACCGAAACCACCATCACACTGGAAGAAGTGGGAGACAAAGGCATGATAGAAATCTCAGGAACCAACCCAAAAGGGATGCAGGAAGCCGAGCAACGCATACGCGATATAGCCTTTATGCCTACAGTAGGCACAGTGTATAATGGTTTGGTTAAATCGATTCAAACTTATGGCGCCTTTGTAGAAATAGGCAAAGGAACCGACGGGTTACTTCATGTAAGCGAAATAGACCACAGACGCATACAAAATGTGAGCGATGTGCTTAGAGAAGGCGAACGCATAGAAGTAAAGCTGATAGCCATAGATGAGAAAGGAAAATTGAAGCTATCGCGCAAGGCATTATTGCCCAAGCCTGAGGCCTCAGAAGCCTAAAGCAAACTTTGCTTTTAGGAGATTCGTTCTAATTAATAACTATAAAAATTTAGAGCAAGACTAAGTAAATGAGACAGTTAAAAATAACAAAGCAGGTTACCAATAGGGAAACCGCCTCTTTAGATAAATATCTTCAGGAAATTGGTAAAGTAGAGCTTATTACCGCTGAAATGGAGGTAGAATTGGCGCAGCGCATCAAAGCGGGTGACCAAGTAGCACTTGAAAAATTGACTAAAGCCAACTTACGCTTCGTAGTATCAGTGGCCAAACAATATCAGAACCAAGGACTTACACTGCCTGACTTGATCAATGAGGGCAACTTAGGATTGATCAAAGCTGCCCAAAGATTTGACGAGACCCGTGGTTTTAAATTTATTTCTTATGCCGTGTGGTGGATACGTCAATCGATATTACAAGCATTGGCTGAGCAAAGTAGAATTGTACGCCTTCCGCTGAATAAGATTGGTTCTATCAACAAAATCAACAAAGCTTATGCTTCACTTGAGCAGGAGCACGAGCGCGCACCCTCGGCAGAAGAAATTGCCAATGTATTGGAAATGTCAGAAAGCGATGTGAAAGAAAGCATGCGTAACTCTGGTCGCCACGTATCGATGGATGCTCCATTGGTAGAAGGTGAAGACAGCAATCTATACGATGTATTAAGCTATGGAGAGAGTCCGAACCCCGAGAAAGAGTTGCTCAATGAATCTTTACGAATAGAAATTGAACGTTCATTGGCTACACTTACTCCCCGCGAAGGCGATGTAGTTCGTTTATACTTTGGTTTGAACGGTCAGCATCCATTGACCCTTGAGGAGATTGGAGAAAAATTTGACCTAACGAGAGAACGAGTTCGTCAAATTAAAGAAAAAGCCATTCGCAGGCTCAAGCATACATCCAGAAGCAGGATATTGAAATCCTACTTAGGATAGATCTAAGAAAAAAAGAGTTATAAAACTCTATAGTTGTAACCAGTTGATTATACTTATAAAAGAAGCCGCTCAAAA
>CAYZUZ010000243.1:0-2680 GCA_964481795.1 uncultured Cryomorphaceae bacterium | reverse complement strand
GGCAAAACTACGTGGATAGAATTGCATGCCACCTTTGATAAAAACCTGAGCCTAGAACTGGCACATGATGCAGCCACAGCATTAGAAAAAAAGTTGATGGAAAATGTACATGGCAATGCCGTGGTAACCATACACATAGAACCCGAACAGGCACATGATGAATACCATAAAAAACTCAAAGGCTTGCGCAATGACGAATCATTTGACGATATGCTATAACGCCTTCGAGGTATTTGAACTTCGCAAATCTTTTTTTGCCTCATTATTTTAAGATTCACAACTTTAAGATTTGAAAAATGCTTAGGGTTAAAGAAATAAACTCCTTGAAAACAAGGAGCTTTGTTTTAGCTTTGTGACCCAATTTTATATGAAAACCATTGACAGAATTTGAATTAAAACAATTGCAATCGGGCGATAAAGCTGCTTTTAAGCGTCTCTACGACGATTATTCAGGTGCGCTCTATGGCATGGCTATCAAGGTGGTGGGCTCTGAAGAGGCTGCCCAAGATGTGCTGCAAGAGTCCTTTGTAAAAATCTGGAAGAATTTGAAGCACTACGACGATTCTAAAGGCAGTTTATTTACTTGGATGGCACGAATAGTGCGCAATACAGGCATCGACTTGCTGAGGAGAAAAGATGTGAAACACGAAATCCAAATGCAAGAGGATTACGTATTTAAACAAGAAGAGAGCGTAGATGGCCACGCACATTTGGACGCAACAGATGTGCGCAACCAAGTGGCACAACTCAAGCCCGAGCACCGCGAAGTGCTCAATGCCGTATACTTTTTGGGGCACACCCATGAGGAAGCAGCAGAAAAACTCAATATACCCTTGGGTACAGTAAAAAGTCGTATAAGACTGGCAGTAAGAGATTTAAAAAGAATTTTTGGAGCAAATCAACCGTGAATACACAAGAATATATAGCCTCAGGTATTTTAGAAAATTACCTGCTCGACCATTGCACTCCTCAAGAAAAACAAGAGGTAGAGTGCCTATCAAAAATTTATCCTGAAATAAAACAGGAACTGCAAAGCTTGGAGCTTTCGCTCGAAAAATACCTGCGTGCCCAAGCCAAAACGCCCCCCAAAAGTATTTGGGATGCCATAGAAGCCGAAATTACGGAATCGAAGGCCCAATCGACAGCAGCAGAACAAGAGGAAGATGATGACATAGAAATGTATACCGAAGAAGGTTTTGATGTGGTAGGCGAAACGCTCAAGCAGGAGCAAAATCCCAAAAAAGGAAGAATCAGACATTTGTTTAATTACTCGGCTGCTGCCGCGGTTATCTTCATGGGATTTTTTATTTTTATTACTTTCAAAAGTCGGCAAAATGTAGGCAGTGCCTTGGAAATGGAAAAAAATATTACCCAAAAACTAGAGGAGAAACTCCATCTTTTGGAGCGTGATTTTGAACAGCAACAAAAAGTACTAGCTGCCATTACTACGCCCAATGCCCAAAGGGTGGCCATGAAAGGCATGCCCAACAAAGCGCCTGATGCCGAAGCCTATGTGGTGTACAATGCCTTGAGCGAGGAAGTGTATTTGAATATAGGCTCGCTACCTGCAAACCCCAGCGAAAAGCAGTATCAGCTGTGGGCTTTAAAGGACGGTCAACCTATTGACTTAGGTGTGTTTGACATAGGAAATGCTACAGCATTTATCGCCATGAAAACAGTTTCCGGTGCTCAAGCATTTGCCGTTACCTTGGAAGACAAAGGCGGAAAACCCACGCCCAACCTAGAGGAGCTCTATGTAATGGGGCAATTGCAAGGTTAAACCCAGATAATGCGCTAGAAAAATTATTGCGAAGCTAAATTTCTGTATTTCAATAGCTTCAACTATTTATTTTCTTAACCAAAGCGATGTTATGCTTTTCAGAAAAAATCAGCCCAAAACAAGCTCTTGTAGAGCTTTCAACTCTTTTTCTTGAGCATAAGCGGCCTTATAGCCTGCCTCAAAAAGTTCTTGGTGTTTATCGAAGTCGAAAATTCCATAGTTGAAGCAGTCTTTGATGTCGATTTGCACATCGCACTGCCTGAATCGTGACTCGGTATTGTGCCACAAAGCCAAGTCAAAAACGCGATTGGCGATTTTAGGTATGCCCTTTAAGTCCTTCTCTTCGCCATGGGTATTGATGTTTACACCTATGATTTTCATTCCTTTATCTTGTAGTGGTTCTATGGGCATATTGTTCATAACACCCCCATCTACGTAGAGTTTTTCGCCCTTTATCACAGGTTGAAAAATAACGGGAATAGAAGAAGATGCTGCCACGGCCTCGCGTATACTGCCCGTGTTCAGGATTTCCCATTGGCCCGAAATCAACTCAGTAACACACGCAAAAAAAGGAATTTGAAGCTGATTAAAATCATCGTGAACCAAGGTTTTCTTTAAAATTTCTTTCAAAAACTTGAGGTCGGAAAAACCATATTTCAAATTGCCTATGCTGAAAACCTTAAAGATAGAGTTAACTTTAACGACCTCCAAAATTTCCTCAGGCGATAAGCCATCGGCATACAAGGCCCCAGCTATGGCTCCTGCACTTGTACCCGAAACTGCTTGTGCTCGAATGCCCATTTCTTCCAAGGCTTTAAAAACGCCAATATGCGCCAAACCCCTGGCGCCACCTCCACTTAGGCAAAGGCCAATTTCAATATTTTTATCCATGATCAATTA
>CAYZUZ010000242.1:0-2688 GCA_964481795.1 uncultured Cryomorphaceae bacterium | reverse complement strand
TATATGTAGAGCGCGATACCCAAAAAAGCATATTGATAGGTAAAAATGGCGATGCTCTCAAAAGGGTAGGCACAGAGGCTAGAGTTGATTTAGAAAAATTCTTTCAAAAGCATATCCATCTTGAAACCTTTGTAAAGGTAGATAAAAACTGGCGAAAGAATAAATTAAGACTCAAGCGTTTTGGATACAATCGTTGAGTACTAGTCATTATTAGGTGCAAGTGCTTTTAGTTGCCAAAACTCAAATTTATTGCCTGATAATGCCCTTATTTCGGTTATACTTTTATTTTGGTGGGCTACAAAAAGCGCTTTTATTTCTGTAATCTGCGCCTCATCTAGTAGTTCAGATATAGAAAGACTTCCTTTTTTCACACAATCAGCCAAATGACCATAAATAGTGCTTACAGCTAGACCGCGTTCTTCTGCTATTTGCTGTGGTGTCATGCCTTTTTTGTACAGCTCGAGCGAATAATCCTTGGTAGCTCCCTTGGCACCGCTTTTTTTGATGACTTGCTCACGGTTATTCTGCCTGTAAGTTTCAATTAAGTCATATAGCTGATTACCAACTCGTTTTAAGGTTACAGCGCCCAATCCAGGCACTTTACTTAGTTCACTCGTGCTTGCGGGTAGATGGGTGCATATATGTTTTAATACCTTAATATTTAATATGTTGTGTTCCTCCATGCCCATGATCATGGCTTCGTCTTTGCGCCACTGTAAGAGTATTTCATACAATTTAGGGTGCTTCATTTTGCTGTCCTTTTTAACCTCTTTTTCTGTAGTATTTACTTTTTCAATGATGGCTTTAGCCCTCACATTTAAATAGGTATTTAAATCAAAATTTCCGGTGCAATATTCCAAGCAGCGTGTTTTAGTCCTGAGTTCCTCTTGTAAGCGTTCTTCCAGTTCTGCTACTTTCTTCTTGAGCACTTTATTGTCGCTATCCAGTTCAAATTCATTTACAAAACCCAATATTTTTTGATTTAAACCTAAATAGTATTTACTACCACTTTTGATTCTTTCTTGCAGCTCTTCGCTTTCGGATAGGTCGGCTACAGGATGAAAAAGTATTTGAATTTTTTGGTGAAACTTGGTTGTTAGCGGAATGATTTCCTCTTGGATTACGTCCATAGCCTTTTGTAGAGGCCTTAAGTTTTCTTCGTTTTGTGCTAATTGCTCTTTTACTCTTACCTGAATACCATTTATCTTGAATTTAACCCCTTGATAATCAAAAAGATTTATTAAAAGTTGTAGCTGAAAATTTTTCTTTTCTATTTGTAGTTGCTCTTCCGTAGGTTGGTTGTTGCTTATGTAATAATTGTATGAACTAACCTTTTCATCACAAATCACGGCTTGGCTTGCTACAGGGCTGCTAAGCACCAGACCCTCCAAACTTTTACATCTACTTAGTGCAACATATACTTGGCCATGAGCAAATGCTGAGGCAGAGTCAATGATTGCTTTTTCAAAGGTGAGTCCTTGGCTTTTGTGTATGGTAATGGCCCAAGCTGTTTTAAGTGGAAATTGAACAAAACTACCCACTATGTTTTCTTCTATTTCTTGATTATCAGAGTTTAACGTGTATTTTATGTTTTGCCATTGTAGAGGGCCTACCACGATAGGTGTTTTTTCGCCTGCACACAATACTTCAATTTCTTCTTCATCTATGTGGATGATTTTGCCTATTTTTCCGTTGAAAAATCTCTTGGATGGGTCAGGGTCATTTTTTATAAACATAACTTGCGCACCTACTTTTAATTCCAAAAGTGAATCATTGGGATACATCATTTCTGGAAAATCCCCATCTATTTCAGCAGAAAATTTTCTTGTAGGGGTTTTTAATTGAGAGAGCTTGCCTGTATTGATTTTGGCAGCTTGGTGATTGTGAGTGCATAGGGTGATGTAGCCTTCTTCTTCCTTGGGTTCAAAATTAGATATATAGCGCTCATTGAGTATTTGCACCGATTGTGCCGTGAGTTTGTTGTCTCTCACTTCATTCAGTACTTGTATAAATTTTTCATCGCTTTGTCGGTAAATATGATTGAGTTCGATGCTGATATATCCACTTTTTTTCAAAGCATTGGAGCTGAAAAAATAGACCGAATCATAATGATTTTGAAGTAGTTCCCATTCGTCGGGTCGCGCTATGGGTGCCAATTGCTGTAAGTCACCAATCATGAGCAACTGCACACCGCCAAAGGGTTCACGGGAGCCCCTCATTCGTCTAAGCATTTCATCTACAGCATCTAGCACATCTGCTCTTACCATACTTATTTCATCAATGACCAAAAGCTCCAAGCTTCGTATGATGTTTCTTTTTTCAGTAGATATCTTGCTGATGCGCGAATTATTTCTTTCGGCACCGGGTACAATAGGGCCAAAGGGAAGTTGAAAAAAGGAATGTAAGGTACTGCCTTTGGCATTGATAGCTGCTACACCCGTGGGCGCTGTAACAATCATTCTCTTCGGACTGTTTTGTCGCAAATTGTGCAAGAATGTAGTTTTGCCAGTGCCCGCTTTACCTGTTAAAAAGATATTTTTGTGGGTGTATTTTATAAAATTATCAGCTAAGTGCAATTTTGGATTGGTACGTTCTTTCATTTTAAAATGCTTTTCTTAAAATGCAATTTTACTAAATAAATTCTTACCAAAGTACTTTCACCAAAAACAATTTGCCTGAATGGCTACA
>CAYZUZ010000241.1:0-2690 GCA_964481795.1 uncultured Cryomorphaceae bacterium | reverse complement strand
GGCTCTTATTTATGGAGTGGTTCACTGGCTTTTTTATTACTCATTGCGGGTAGCTTGTTTCCTGTTTTGCCCTATTATCCTTTTATTGCCTTGGGCATGGTGCTCAACAATGCCAGCTTATCACACCAAAACGTCATGCTGGGTAAGCAAGACATCAAGTTGCAGAATATCAGTAGTGTTACTTATAATTTTACCCTCCTGTTTACATTGGTTTTCCAATATTTTGTGCTTCTGCGGATATCTGTATTAAGTTTTGTATACGCTTATGCTATGGCCTCCTTTGTGCAATGGGTAGTCTCTTGGATTTTGAGTAAGCAATATTTCGATTTCAAAAACTTTAGACCTGATTTTCAACTGGGAAAGTTGATTTTTAAAGAAGGGCTTTACACCCAAGGAGGTACCCTAGTGCAGCAGCTCAATTACCGACTGAGCTACTTTTTTGTAGAGCATTATTGGGGTAAAGCCACCTTGGGATTGTTATCGGCTGCTATACAGTTGGGCGAAGGTGTTTGGTTGCTTTCGCGCAGTGCAGCTGTGGTTTTGTACTCTAAGGTAAGTCAGGGAAAACAAGACAAACGCATGCGCAAAACAACCTTTGTTTTAGGTCGCTGGCTTTTTATAATCACAGCCCTATTGGTGCTGCTGTTGGCTTCCTTACCCGATGCTTGGTTTGCTTCAGTGCTAGGCCCCGATTTCCTGCATATCAACATGACCTTGCTGGCGCTTACTCCAGCCTTGGCCATTTATGCTGCCCATTTGGTTTATGCACATTATGTATCAGGTATAGGTGGTTTTTGGATTAATTTTAAGATATCACTTTGGGCTTTTGCAGGTATGTTTCTCAGTACCTATTTACTTGTGCCTACTTATGCCGCAGTTGGGGCTATAGTGGCTACAAGTATTTCTTATTTCATATCCGCATCGCTTACCATTCGCTATATTTTGTCAAAAAAATCCTTAGCCAATGTCTATTTTTGGTCATTTAAAACAGATTTTAAGCTCTTTCATGATTTTTTAGCCAAAAAACATTGAACAAATGCATCCCTTTGCCCAAAGGAATCGTTACTTTTGCGCTAGATTTAAAAATCGTACATTACCATACATGCAAAGCAAAAAAGATTTTAATAAGAAACTCAAGCAATATGCAGGCCTTACGGCTACTTTGCTGGGAGCTAATGGATTGCAAGCCCAAATTCTTTATACCGACGTAGATCCTGATATTACCATTGATAGTACCTATACCCTCGAAATAAACCTCGATGGCGATACATTAAACGATTTCGCAATTCGTGCTACTATTGGTCAAATGGTTGGTTTTAGCCGTTTTGATGTCATAGAAGCTGTGCCCATAGGCAACATTGGCAATCGCATTGCAGGCACCACGCCTCTCATGTATCCTTATGCTGAAAAACTCGATTTTGAAACCCCAATTGATTCAAGTACACAGTTTTTGCCGGCTAATGTAGAGGGCTCTATGTCCTTTGCTCGCAATGAAACTTTTCTTTACAATGACTTTTGGAATGAAGGCGCTACAGATAAATATCTGGGTTTTTTGCTTCGCAAAGACACTACTTGGCACTATGGCTGGGCACGCTTGGATGTAGCAGCCGATGGCAAATCCTTTACCTTAAAAGATTACGCGGTAAATCTTACGCCCAAGCAGGGCATCAATACCAATCGCTTTTTTAGCGTGAATGAAGTAGCTCAGTTGGGTATTCGATTGGGTCAAAACAATCAAAGTTTTACGGTCTTTAATCCCAATTTAAAGAACTATCAATTAGAGCTTTACGACATTGCTGGTCAATTAATCTACCAATCAAGCGAAAGCGAAAGCGAAGTTCGATTCTTGCGTCAAAACCTCAAATCGGGCATGTATCTTGTTCGCCTGATAATGGGAAATCAAGAGTACAACAAAAAGATTATCTGGTATTAATTCAAGAAAATAATTTTAATTTATATGACACTTATAGCATCTATTTCAGGTATTAGAGGCACCATAGGCGGTCCACAAGGCGAGGGTCTTACCCCTGCTGATGTAGTCGCATTTAGTTCTGCCTATGGCACTTGGCTCAAAACAACTACTACGCGCAAGGCCAAGGTGGTTATTGGTCGCGATGCTCGTCCTTCAGGCCTCATGGTTCGCAATCTTGTGGCGGCTACTTTGAGTGGTTTGGGTATCGATGTGATCGATTTGGGGCTATCTACCACACCTACCGTAGAAATGGCCGTAACCCAACACCAAGTAGATGGAGGTATCATCATTACCGCTTCACACAATCCTGTGATGTGGAATGCCCTTAAACTCCTCAATGCCAAGGGCGAATTCCTCAATGATGAGGAGGGTAGTCTTATTCTTAAAATGGCACGCGAGGGTAAGTTTGATTATGCCGCGGTTGAAGATTTGGGTCAAATCACAGAATATCATGATGCAATAGCCGATCACGTTCGCGATATTTTGGCTTGTAGCGAGGTAGATGCTGCCGCTGTAGCCCAAGCGGATTTTAGCGTAGCTATTGATGCAGTAAATTCTACTGGAGGTACTGCTATACCTGCAATTTTAGAGGCACTTGGCGTTAAAAAAATCAACAAACTTTACTGCGAGCCCACGGGTTGGTTTCCTCACAATCCAGAGCCATTGAAAGAGCACCTAGGCGATATCATGGAGCTGATGAAAAAAGAAAAATGCGACT
>CAYZUZ010000240.1:0-2695 GCA_964481795.1 uncultured Cryomorphaceae bacterium | reverse complement strand
TTAATTTTATATTTATGTCTAATTGTTTTTTCAGTGAACCCCAAAAATAGCCCTGAATTATTAAGTGTAATAAGCAATGTCTGAATTTAAAAAGCATACTATACTTTTTTCAGGCCCCTTAGTGCCCCCTGTTACTGGCCAAGCAATGGCTTTTACACAGGTATACAACCACTATGAGGGGCGAAAAATATTAATTGATACTAACACTCGAAATAGTGGCAAATTGGGTAAAATAGTTCAGTATGCTATGTCTGTAATGAAAACAATTTTTTATGCTATGTTTTGCAGGTACGAAAAAGTATATTTTACAGGAAGTAGAACGCTGGCCGGAGGAGTTAGGGACGTTTTGTTAGTTTTGATAGTGTCAAGCTTGCGGCCTAATGTGAAAATAGTAAACCATTTGCATGGTGCCACTCTCGTCCCCTTTTTACAGTCAATGCCAAATATTCTTAGGAAAATTTTCTTACTTGCTTATCGCAAAATAAGCATTAACATAGTTTTATTGCCTTCTATGGGGAGAGAAATAGAAGAATATGAAAAACGAATAAAAACCAAGGTGGTTAGCAATTCGTATGATCCTATATTGGATGTAGAGTTGGAACGATTGTCTAAACTACATGTAAAAAGCCAAGAAGTGCGTCTTGGGTATTTTTCAAACCTGATGTTTTCAAAAGGTATCATTGATCTTTTAGATTCTTTCAGTAAATTGTCTACTATTTATCCCAGTATTTCATTGTACTTGGCTGGTGATTTTGTAGGGGACTATCTCAAGTCGAAAAATCAAATAAAGGCATTGACTATGCCTTATTTTGAAAACCCTCGAATTCACTATAAGGGCCTCTTAACGAATACGGCTAAGTTGGATTTTTTAGTAGATATTGACATTTTCGTTCTGCCGACATTTCATAAGGGCGAAGCTTTTCCGATATCCATAATTGAAGCTATGCGATGTGGTGCAGTGATCATTACCACTAATCATAACTATCTTCCAGAAATTGTATCTAAAGACGTAGGATTACTTTTTGAGCCTCACGATATTAACGATTTATCTACGAAAATTCAGTATTTTTTAGACAACCCTGAAATAAGAAGGATGGCTGGAATTCGAAACGTCGAAAAATCAAAATTGTACTATTCGCCTCAGCAATATGTCTTGGGTGTGTTTGATACAATATTTGAATAAACGATAACAAAAAAATGTTTAAACATTAAGAAGCCTTATGGAGACTGACGAATTTAAAAAATATTTCAGCGGAAATAATTTGTATGGTGATGACTTCAGCTTCGCTGATATATCTGATTGGTATGCCAAAGAAGAAGAAGGTTACGCTGATCTCGGAGCAAAAAACGAAAAAGAGTATCGCTATGCATACCACACAATCAATAAGCTACACGGATATAAGAATTTAGCTTTGGGGCATGGGCTAGATGTTTTGAGTATCGGTGGTGCTTATGGCGATGAGTTGTTGCCAATTATTGATCGGATTAGAAGTATCACTATATTGGAGCCGTCCGAGCAATTGAGACGTGCAGAAATTAACGGTATTCCAATCCGTTACTTGAAGCCAGAAATCTCCGGTGAAATAGTCCTCCCCGACAATTCTTTTGACTTAGTGACCTGCTTCAGTGTGTTGCATCATATTCCAAATGTTTCGTTCGTTATAAAAGAGATTGCTCGAGTTTTACGAGGTTCGGGGGAATTGGTTTTACGAGAACCCATGGTTAGTATGGGGGACTGGCGCAAAAGCCGTCCTGGGCTCACGGCAAACGAGCGGGGCATTCCTAGATTACTAATGAGGAAATTTATTATTAGTACAGGGATGGAAATAAAAAAGGAGGTTCCTTGCATAGTAAAGCCACTTGATTTGATCTTTAAAGCGATCACACGTAAAAGCCCCGTAGAGAGCGTGCTGTACTTAAGATTCGATCAACTATTGGCTTCCATTCTTTACCCATTTGTGAAATATCACGCCCAGCAAGTGTGGGAAAAATTTCGTCCAGCTTACTGCTTTTATATCGCTACAAAGATCGAAAAAAAGAAGTAGGAAGTCCATGAAGCCTATATTTTGAACCCCCTCGTCTCCCCCAACCTCCCCCAACCTTCCCCCGCACCTGCGGCCGCGCCCAGCGCAAAACCCTGCGGAGCAAAAGCAGCCGCTGCCCGGTGCTGCTGTTTTGGAGTGGGCCGGAAGGCTGAAAACACCAGCAACTGACCCATTTTAGCTAAATTGGGTCACTGTACTGACAAAATTTAGCTAAATCCAGTCACTACACTGACAAATTTTAGTTAAATTTGTCCCGTAAGCGGACAAAATTTGGCGTCTCGGGGGCGTAAACCTGCCTTCCCCACAGCGCTTCAGCTTAGCTCCTGACGATGAAACTACTCCATAGGGAAATAGCGAATGAGGTGATGGACTATCTACGGCCGAACAAAGTCGTGGTGCTGCTTGGTCCGCGCAGGGTAGGGAAGACCGTGCTCATCAGGCAGTTGCTGGAACAAGTGACGGATCCTTACCTGTTGTTGAACGGCGAAGACCAGGAAGTGGCCAGGCAACTGGAGTACCGCAGCACCCAGCACTATAAAAACATCATCGGGGACCGTTCCCTTTTGGTCATCGACGAAGCACAAAAAATTCCGGACATTGGGAATATTTTGAAGCTGATGGTGGATACCATTGATGGCCTAAAAATTCTC
>CAYZUZ010000239.1:0-2745 GCA_964481795.1 uncultured Cryomorphaceae bacterium | reverse complement strand
TGCGTAGCGAAAGCACCATGCTACTGATTTGTTGTGCAAGGTGGGTTTGTTTTTCCAATTCGCTGTCTATCAAAGTTTTATTGCTAATTGGAAAAGATGCCAAATGCACCGATGAATGAGGTTCAAGGTTTGTGGCTTTGTTCAAATCTTGGTACAATCTATCTGCAAAAAATGGAGCTATAGGAGCCATAAGTTTGGAAATACTAAATAGGCACTCAAACAAGGTTTGATAGGCCGATATTTTATCTTCTGCATAATCACCTTTCCAAAAACGTCTGCGACAAAGTCTTACATACCAATTGCTTAAATTTTCAGTTACAAAGTATTGAATGGCTCTGCCCGCTTTTGTAGGTTCATAGTCCTCATAAGCTTTATCTACCTCTTGAATCAAGGTATTGAGCTCGGAGAGAATCCATCGGTCAATCTCTGGTCGTTGATGCATCGGCACATGTGCTTCTTTGTGGGTAAACTGATCTACATTGGCATACAAGGCAAAAAAGCTGTAGGTATTGTACAGGGTGCCAAAGAATTTTCTCTGAACCTCCTCAATGCCCGTCAAATCAAATTTTAGATTATCCCAAGGTTGGGCATTGGTAATCATGTACCAGCGCACAGCATCGGTACCATATTTTTCGATGGTGGTAAAGGGGTCTACTGCGTTGCCTAAGCGTTTTGACATTTTCTGACCGTTTTTATCTAGTACCAATCCATTAGAAATAACGGTTTTGTAGGCCACAGAATTAAATACCAATGTAGAAATAGCATGTAATGTATAGAACCATCCTCTTGTTTGATCTACCCCTTCGGCTATAAAATCGGCAGGGTAGGGTAGTTGCGTTAAATTTTGGCCCGTGGCAAATGGAAAATGATATTGTGCAAAAGGCATGGCCCCTGAATCAAACCATACATCTATCAAATCGGCTTCGCGCTTCATGGGTTTACCTGTAGCTGAAACCAATATGATTTCATCTGCGTAGGGCTTATGTAAGTCAAAACTTTGATAATTTGCAGGGCTTAAGTCGCCTATTTTAAAATCCTTAAGTGGATTATTGCTCATAAACCCAGCGACTACTGATTTTTCTATTTCAATTTTTAATTCTTCTACTGAGCCTATGCATTTAGTTTCGGTGCCTTCTTCATTGCGCCAAATGGGAAGTGGTATACCCCAAAACCTAGATCTACTTAAATTCCAGTCGTTTACATTTTCTAGCCAATTCCCAAATCTGCCTGTACCGGTTGACTCTGGCTTCCATTGTATTTTTTTGTTATTGGCTATCATTTGCTCTTTTACCTCAGTGGTTTTTATAAACCACGAGTCGAGCGGGTAGTATAACACGGGCTTGTCTGTGCGCCAGCAGTGAGGATAGCTGTGTTCGTATTTTTCTATTTTAAAAGCTTTTCCTTCGATTTTTAATTTAAGGGCAATACGCTCATCTACTGATAGGTATTTGTCAAGCTTGGGAATAATTTCACTGAGTAGGCTTTGTTGTTTTTTTAATTCTGCCTCTTTTTCTTCCTCGGTAAGGTACTCTTCTTTGATGTATTCGCCACCAAGGCCAAAGGTGCTGTCGTGCAAGAGATTGAGGAAGCGGCCTCTTAAATCAACCAAGGGTACCGGATTGCCATTTTCGTCGGCTACCAGCATAGGCGGTACCCCTGCTGCTTTTGCTACTCGTGCATCATCGGCACCAAAAGTAGGGGCTGTATGTACTATTCCCGTACCGTCTTCGGTGGTTACAAAGTCGCCAGGTATCACTTTAAATGCTTTATCACCACCTACCATTGGAGTAGCGTAAGGCAATAATTGCTCATAGCTTATGTGGAGCAAATCTTCGCCCTTGCACTGACCGATAATTAAAAACGGAATTTTTGCTTTAGGGTTATTTAAATCAGCTTGGTTTAAGGCCTCTTCGGTTGAAACTTCGTCAAAGTTTTTACCGAAGTTTTTGGCTATCAACTCGCGCGCAATTATTACTTTTTGCGGCTCTTTGGTATAGGTATTAAATGTGCTTATGAGCACGTAGTCAATTTTTTCGCCTACGGTAAGTGCTGTATTGGAGGGCAGTGTCCATGGGGTAGTTGTCCAGGCAAGTATGCCTGTTTCTGCATCTAAATTTTGCTTAAATGACTGTTTAAAAAGTAAGGAATTTTCTTCGTTATTTTTTACTTTAAAAAAAGCCACAACACTCGTGTCCTTTACATCGCGATAGCATCCAGGTTGGTTCAACTCATGTGAGCTTAATCCGGTGCCAGCTTTGGGTGAGTAGGGTTGTATGGTATATCCTTTGTAAATGAGGTCTTTATCGAATATTTGTTTCAGCAGCCACCACACACTTTCAATGTATTTATTGTCGTAAGTGATGTAGGGATCGTTCATATCTACCCAATATCCCATTTCCTCGGTGAGTTTATTCCAGATATCGGTATATTTCATTACCTCTTTTCTACAGGCAAGGTTGTACTCTTGCACGGTGATGGTTTTGCCTATATCTTCTTTGGTAATGCCTAGTGTTTTTTCTACTCCTAATTCAATGGGCAAGCCATGGGTATCCCAACCTGCTTTTCTATTTACTAAGTAGCCTTTTTGTGTTTTGTATCTACAAAAAATATCTTTTATGGCGCGTGCCATTACATGATGAATACCGGGCATGCCATTGGCACTGGGTGGGCCTTCATAAAAAATAAAGGATGGTTTGCCTTGGCGTTCAGCAATACTTTGCTCAAATATTTTATTTTCTTTCCAAA
>CAYZUZ010000238.1:0-2792 GCA_964481795.1 uncultured Cryomorphaceae bacterium | reverse complement strand
GCACTGCCTTGTATGGGTGCATTGATGGCATTGCGCTCTGAATGTCCGCGTACCACTTGATTCCTTGAGTCAATGTCTGCTAGATATCTTCTGCGCCCTGTGAGGGTTTCTACATAGCCATGTTTGCGTGCAAATTGCACCTGCTGATCCATATAGGCTTTGATACCCGGATAGGTTTCAAAATAGGAGTCAATGACTTTGGCGGCTTCGCTTCGGCTCAGGTTGGTCTGCTGACTCAAGCCAAAGGCACTTACCCCATAGATGATTCCAAAGTTTACAGTTTTTGCATTAGATCGCTGCTCCCTCGTTACTTCGTTTTGTGGAATTTTAAAAATCTTGGCGGCTGTAGTAGCGTGTATATCTTCATGATTTCTAAAGGCTTGCAACATACTTTCTTCTCCGCTCATTTCGGCTATTATTCTGAGTTCTATTTGAGAGTAATCAGCAGCAAGTATCACGTGGTTTTCGTCGCGCGGAATAAAAGCTTCTCTTATTTTTCTACCTTTTTCTGTACGTATGGGTATGTTTTGTAGGTTGGGATTATTGGAGCTCAACCTACCTGTAGCTGCCACAGCTTGATTGAAATGGGTGTGTACACGGCCAGTTTTTGGGTGCACCAAGGCAGGTAAGGCATCTACATAGGTCGTTTTAAGTTTGCTTAGTTGTCTGTATTCTAGTAGCTTGGGTATTACCTCGTGTTCATGTATTAAGGTTTGTAATATTTCTTCACCCGTGGCGTATTGTCCGGTTTTGGTTTTTTTGGGCTTGCCTCCAATTTTTAATCGGTCAAATAATACTTCGCCTAGCTGCTTGGGCGAACCCAGATTAAATTCCATTCCACAAAGTTCATATACTTCTTTTTCGAGTTGTAATATGCTTTCGCCCAGTTCTATGCTTTGTTTTTTGAGCGCTTCCGAATCGAGCTTTATGCCTTCCAGCTCCATGGCTGCTAGCACGGGTACCAAAGGAAGCTCTACTTCGTACAATACTTTTTCGCCCCCACGGTCTTGGATAAGGGGTTTAAAAATCTCTGCGAGTTGAAAGGTGATGTCAGCATCTTCGCAAGCATATTCCACTACTTTTTCAATAGCTACCTCACTCATATTCTTTTGATTTTTTCCCTTTTTCCCTATCAATTCTTCAATCGATATAGGTTTGTAGTGGAGGTAGGTTTCTGCCAATATATCCATATTATGACGCATATCGGGGTTGATGATGTAGTGCGCGAGCATGGTATCGAAGGTAGGACCTCCTATTTCAAAATCATATTTGGCCAACACACTCAGGTCATATTTAAGGTTTTGAGCAATTTTGGTGATGTTTTCATCCAAAAAAACAGGTGCCAAATGACCTAGCCATGTTTTTATTTCTTCATAAGTAGGCGGAAATTGAATGTAATAGGCTTTGCCTTTTTCGTAAGACAAGGCCATGCCGTAGAGTTTAGCGTCTTGGGCTTCGAGGCTACTTGTTTCGGTATCAAAGCAAAAGGATGTTTTCTTTTGTAATACTTGTGCCAATTGGCGCAAGCCTACTACATCGGCTATGCATTGATAATGATGAGGGACTTCTTGTATTGTAAAGAAAGTTCCTGTAGTATTTTCGGGCAGGCTGCCATCGCCTATGGCAAATAAATCAAGCTGATCGTTGTCCTCTTTTTTAATGGATTTGGAAGCACTATTTGTTTGTGCATTATCCGTAGTATTTACACCATAGTTATCCAAAAATCTTTTGGTTAATGTCCTAAATTCTAATTCATTGAATATTTTTTCTACCTCTTCAATATTGGGAGGGTCTAGTAGGTATTCTGTTTCATTAAATTGCAATGGCGCATCAATAAGTATGGTGGCCAATTGTTTTGAAAGCAGCGCTTGATCCTTGTTGGCTGCTATTTTTTCGCCCAACTTCCCTTTTATTTCATGGGCGTGTTCCAATACATTTTCGAGGCTGCCATATTCTTTCAAAAGTTTGGCAGCTGTTTTTTCGCCTACACCGGGTATTCCAGGTATATTATCTACAGCATCACCCATCATGCCCAGTATATCTATTACTTGCGACGGATTTTCGATATCAAATTTTTCGCATACTTCTCGAATTCCCCAAACCTCATTCGGATTTCCCATTCTGCCGGGTTTGTACATTTTTATATTATCGCGCACCAATTGACCAAAATCTTTATCAGGAGTCATCATCATCACTTCGTATCCTTGGTCGGCTGCTTGATAAGCAAGTGTGCCTATTACATCATCGGCCTCATAACCTGCTGCACCTAAGGTAGGTATGTGCATGGCCTTTAAAATTTGCTTAATATAAGGTACGGCAATTTTGATGCCTTCGGGGGTTTCGTCGCGGTTGGCTTTATAATCGGCATAAGCTTCGTGGCGCACGGTAGGACCTTCCATGTCGAAAACAACTGCGAGGTGCGAGGGTTTCTCTTTTGCAATCAAATCGAGCAAAGTGGTCGTAAATCCGAAAATAGCCGAGGTATCTAGGCCAGTAGAGGTGACTCTCGGATTTTTTGCAAAGGCAAAGTAAGCTCTAAAAATGAGGGCGTAAGCATCTAATAAAAAAAGAGTTGACTTGTTTTGTGACATGTATATTTGATTGATAGATTTGAAAACTAAATCCCGAATGCTCGGGAGGCTAAATTAATTTAAGAATGGCATTGATTTATTTGTTTAGAATGTTGGTTTTTTTACTCGTCATCGTGGTGCTTGATGTGTACGCTTGGCAGGCCATTAAAGTAGCCATACGAGATGCCTCTTACGGCAAATATTTTTACTGGGGCAGCAGCA
>CAYZUZ010000237.1:0-2832 GCA_964481795.1 uncultured Cryomorphaceae bacterium | reverse complement strand
AATTGCGAATTTTCTTTTTCAGTGCCAACGTCTTCAGTTAAATATTCCGTTTTTAACTCGTCCTTGTTTTCGGTTTGAGTATTGGTTTTATTGGTAGTTTGTACGGAGTTTTCAACTGGAGCTATGGGTTCATTTTTTTTTTGCTCCGGCTTACGAGCGGAGGCAAATATGGGAATCAGTTGCAATAAAGTGAGCTCTACGAGAAGTTGGGTATTATTACTCGCTTTGAAACGATAATCAGCATCGCCTAAGAGCTTAAGACTTTTAAATATTTGATTAGGACTTACTTGCGCAGCTTGTGTATAATACTTGTCTCTGATTTCATCGCTTACTTTCAATAGCTTATAGGTACGCGCATCTGTAGCCACCAACAAATCGCGTAGGTGTGCCGCCAGTCCGTTTGTAAATATTTGACCATCGTGTCCATTGTCCAAAATATCATTAAATATCAACAAAATTTCTCTGGATTCACTTCGCAGTAAGGCATCTACAATCTTAAAGTAATAGTCGTAATCAAGTATGTTAAGATTATCAATTACAGACTTATAGGTTAAATTTTTTCCTGAAAAAGAAACCACTCTATCGAATATAGAAAGTGCATCGCGCATGGCTCCATCTGCCTTTTCGGCTATAATGTGTAAGGCCTGTTTTTCGGCAATAATGTTTTCTTTTTCGGCTACTGCTTGCAAATGACTTACTATTTCGTCTATTGAAATACGCTTAAAATCATATACTTGGCACCTAGAGAGTATGGTGGGTAAAATTTTGTGTTTTTCGGTAGTGGCCAATACAAATTTTACGTGTGCAGGTGGCTCTTCTAGTGTTTTTAAAAAGGCATTAAATGCTTGTGTACTAAGCATATGTACCTCATCCACTATGTAAATTTTAAATTTACCTACTTGTGGAGCAAAACGAACTTGGTCGTTCAATTGTCGTATATCGTCTACTGAGTTGTTGCTTGCCGCATCCAACTCCAGTATATTGAGGCTATAGTCTGTAGTATCATCGTCGGATGTTTGATTGATCATTTTTGCGACTATTCTTGCGCATGTGGTTTTTCCCACGCCTCTTGGCCCTGTAAATAGCAGTGCATGAGCAAGTTGGTTGCTTCTGATGGCATTATACAAAGTATTGGTCACATGTGCCTGACCTATAACGGCATCAAATTCTTGAGGCCTATATTTTCGTGCTGAAACTATAAAATCTTCCATCTTTTATTGCTATCGTTTGATATTCATTTTGTTAGCCCACTGATGATACATCCTACCGTTGAGCAAATGTTGGTTGTAATCGTGGGTAAATTTATGGTATCCCGGTCTTTCTGGGTCGGCACACATATAAATATGTTTGTGTTTTTTGTGTTTTAATACAGCATCAATGGCTGTGGTAGAGGGCAAACGTATGGGGCCAGGTGGCAATCCAGAATATACATAGGTATTGTAAGGCGAGTCGTAGCTCAAATCGCGGGTTAAAACGCGTTTTATTTCCAAATGAGGTTGATCATTTCTGATTGCAAAAATCACAGTTGGGTCAGCTTGTAATTTTATATCTTGCTGTAATCTATTGATATACAAGCCTGATACTATGGGCATTTCATCTGCTTTTGCTGTTTCGCTTTGCACTATAGAAGCCAATACACCTACTTCTATGGGGCTTAATTTTATTTGCTCTGCCAAATTTAATCGCTCTGTATTCCAGAAGGTTTGATACTCCTTTTGCATTCTTTCAATAAACTGCGAGGCAGATGTATTCCAAAAAAACTCATACGTATTGGGTAAAAACATCAAACCAAAGGTTTCTAATTCAAAGCCTTTTGATTGCGCAAGGCTGGCTGATGTAAACATGTTATATAATTCAAGTGAATCAGCTTCAAGTACTTGAGAAACTTTACCGGCCAATATGGGTAGTGATTTTACATAAGACCACGACAATACCACAGGCTCTTGTATGCCCGAGCGCAGTAAATTAATCAATTCTTGATTATTCATCTGCGCGGTTATTTTGTATCTGCCAGGCTTGGGTTTTTCAAATTTTTTAAGTTTTGATGCCCATTTAAAGGTGGCTGTTTTGTCGATTATAAGTTGAAATTCTTCCTCTAGAATCAATTGTTGTAGCGTTGTTCCTGTTTTTACATGCAGATACAATTCGTTTTCATTTAATGTATTGGGCTTAAACAAAATAATGAATGCTGTGAGAAGCAAAAAAAGTACAAAAAATAATACAAATGACAAAAAATATTTAATCGCTTTCAATATTTGAATTTGTTTTTACAGGTTTACAAAAATATTTGTTTCAAATAGAAACTCCTCAAGCTATTTGTAAAAATGCATTTAAATTATGAACAATGATTTTTTATGGGATGGAACGTAGATATTCCCAAGCCATTTGTACTTTTTCATCCTTAGGAAATAGCTTTTGTGCTTGTTGGGTCTGTTGTTTGGCTTGTTTGTAATTTTCTGTTCCCAACAAATATTGTATCATGTTGAGATGCGCATTTTTATATAAAATATTGCTTTTTAATGCTTTATCTAGGTATTCTTTTGCTTCAATTAAGTCGCCCGACATCATATAGGCAAAGCCTAAATTGCCTGCCAATTCATAATCAAGGGGATTTTCAGATAGTCCTAATTTATATATCACTTGTGCTTCTGAAAATCTCTGCATTTTTGTTAATATATTTCCTGCTTTTAGTTTAAATGAGGGTATGTGGGGTGCTAGTTTTATGGCTTGGTTGTAAAATTTCAAGGCATTTTGTACATCGCCTCCCATTTCCAATAAATTACCACATTTGTATGCTGTCCATGCATCATCGTTGTCGTAGGATACTGAATT
>CAYZUZ010000236.1:0-2832 GCA_964481795.1 uncultured Cryomorphaceae bacterium | reverse complement strand
GCTCTTACGCAAGAGGAGTATCAAATGGTAGATGAGTATTTTGTTGCAAAACTAGGTGTAGGACTCAAGCAATTGGGTTTTATGAAACCTTTTGCCCTGAGCTCCTTGCTCACCTTAGAATTATTGGAATGCGAAGGCCAAATGAGTTATGAGGAGCATTTTTTAACCTTGGCTCAAAAAAATAATATTACCATAGCAGGTCTAGAATCTGCTGAATATCAACTTTCACTTTTTGATAGTATTCCTTACGAAGAACAAGTTTCTGACTTATTAAAAATGATAAGAGAACCCGAAGAGGGCATGGAAGAATTTGAAAAAATGATGCATTTTTATAAATCACAGGATGCAAATGCATTGTACAATGAAGTGATTTTGAAAAATGAACAATTCACAAAAAACAAAGAACTGCTTATTGATAATAGAAATCGAAATTGGATACCCATTATCATAGCAAGCATTACAAACGAAAGCACATTTGTAGCAGTAGGGGCAGGGCACTTGGCCGGTGATAATGGCGTGCTCGAACTCCTGCGGAAACAAGGCTACACCGTGACACCCATAAAATAAGCAAAACTGTGGGCGAAAAAGAGTTTTTAGAAAGCATAGAATCAAACAGAGGCATCATATACAAATTGCTCAATTTGTATGTAGATGACCCAGATGAAAAACAAGACCTCTACCAAGAGGTGTTGCTGCAAACTTGGCGTGCTAAGGATCGATTTCGAGGTGACTCAAAATTCAGTACATGGCTGTATAAAATTACCTTAAACACCTTGTTGACCTCTATGCGCAAAGAGAAAAGGCAACCCCTAAAATCTCAAAGCGACTACCCTCCCGATGTGCCACAAGAGTTAGATGAAGCAAAACAAGAACGAAGCGAATTGCTTTATGCAGCAATAAAAAAATTAACCGATGTAGAAAGAGCATTAATTACAATGCATTTAGATGGATTTAGCAACCAAGAAATAGCTGATTTTGCGGGCATAAAACTCAATCATGCCAATGTAAAGCTGCACCGAATAAAAGAAAAACTCACCAAGCTCATAACAAAAAATTGACAGTCATGGACCTAAAAGAATTTTGGAAACCTAAAGAGGATGGCCCAGACAAACCCTTGGCCTTCGACAAAAACAAACTCAGCTCGTGTTTGAACCCCATGTGTGTGCTCAAACGCAACATTATGTATAATTTTTATATAGGTGTGGTCATCATGGGGCTTTGGGTATATTTGATATACGTATTTCCGCAATGGCCTATACGTTTGTGTTTTGCGCTTATTGCTAGCATTACTACTTATATGCTTTGGGATACCTACAAAATATTTAAAGGCATTCGTACAGAATGTACAGAAGAAATCAAACTGCTATCTGAGCTTCAAGACCATTGCAATAAAATAGAAAAATGGATGAAGAACAGCTCCATATTAGGCTTATTGATGTATCCCTTTAGCATTACAGGAGGCTTTTTGATAGGAGGTATAGAAGGCTCAGGACTTACGGTAGAAGGTTTTATTGCCTCTACCAAAGCACAATATGCATTGATAATTGCCATCATAGTTCTTACACCTCTCAGTTATTTATTGGCAAAGTGGATGAATCATGTGGCATTTGGCAAACACCTAAAAAAAATTAAAAAAATGGTAGTAGAGCTTGAAGATTCATGAACACATCCACTCCATTCATTCAAAATCCAGCCAAGGAACTCAAATAATCGCTAAATATCAGTTTGACTATAATTTTAGAATTTGAGCTAATGCAAATCCTGTGGTTTCATTGTTACTTTGCCACAAAATTCAGAACACCGTGCTAAAAAACGATTTGATACTCCGCGCCCTCAAAGGCGAAAAGCTAGAAAGACCCCCCGTGTGGATGATGCGTCAAGCAGGAAGATACTTGCCTGATTATATGAAGCTTAGGGCTAAATATGATTTTTTTACTCGAGTAGAAACCCCTGAATTGGCCTGCGAGATTACCCTACAACCTATAGACCAAGTAGGTGTGGATGCTGCTATACTTTTTTCTGATATATTGGTAATTCCGCAGGCTATGGGGCTGGAAGTACAGCTTATTGAAAGTAAAGGCCCTTATTTACCCAAAACCATAGCCACTTTAGCCGATGTAGAAGCATTGCGCACCGATACAGCCGAGAGCTATTTGCACTACGTGTACAAAGCCATAGGATTGATAAAAAAAGAACTCAACGGACGAGTACCTTTAATTGGTTTTGCTGGTGCACCCTGGACGCTACTCTGCTACATGGTAGAGGGCAAAGGCTCTAAAACTTTTGATAAGGCGAAGGCTTTTTGCTTAGAAAAGCCAGAACTTGCCAAGGCTTTATTGACCAAAATAACAGATATAACCATTGATTATTTAAAACTTCAAGTAAAAGCAGGGGCAGACCTGGTACAAGTGTTTGATTCTTGGAGCGGACTGCTCAGTCCAGCTGATTTCAAAAATTGGGCAGAGCCTTATTTGATAAGAATTGCACAGGAGTTAAAAGATGATGCACCCGTAATATTATTTCCCAAAGGCTCTTGGTATGCTTTGGCAGATTTGGCTTCAAGCGGAGCCTCAGGCTTGGGTATAGATTGGTGTAGTCCGGCAGAATATGCGCGCCAAGCCACCGGAAATGCAATTACATTACAAGGTAATTTTGATCCTTCACATCTGCTGGCACCCATACCACAAATACAAAAAGAGGTAAAATCAATGATAGATTCTTTTGGCACACAGTATTACATAGCAAACTTAGGTCATGGCATTACACCCCAGGTGCCTGTAGCACATGCCAAGGCATTTGTAGATGCAGTTAAAAATTACAAAACTGATTAGC
>CAYZUZ010000235.1:0-2849 GCA_964481795.1 uncultured Cryomorphaceae bacterium | reverse complement strand
AACAAAATAACAATGTAGTGATTGTGGATACCGCAGGCAGATTGGCGGTAGATGAGCTCATGATGAAGGAAATAAGCCAAGTACACAAGGCTATAAATCCATCGGAAACACTTTTTGTGGTCGATTCCATGACGGGTCAAGATGCCGTAAATACCGCCAAAGCATTCAATGAGGTGCTCAATTTTGATGGCGTAGTACTCACCAAACTCGATGGCGATACCCGTGGTGGTGGAGCCCTTACGATCAAGGCCACGGTAAATAAACCCATTAAATTTGTAGGTACGGGTGAAAAGATGGAGGCCATCGATGTTTTTTATCCCGATCGTATGGCCGATAGAATTTTGGGCATGGGCGATGTGGTGAGCTTGGTAGAGCGTGCTCAAGAACAATACAATGAAGAGGAGGCTCGAAAAATTCAAAAGAAAATAGCTACCAATAAATTTGACTTTGATGATTTTTTGAGTCAAATACAACAAATAAAAAAAATGGGCTCCATGAAAGACCTCGTGGGTATGCTGCCCGGTGTAGGCAAAGCCATGAAAGATGTTGACATTGACGACAATGCTTTTGTAGGGGTAGAGGCCATCATCAAATCCATGACACCTAAAGAAAGAGCCGAACCTACCATCATTAATGGCAGCCGAAAAAAACGCATTGCACAAGGTTCCGGACGCGACATTACCGAGGTAAATAAATTGATGAAACAGTTTGAAGACATGCGAAAAATGATGCGCATGATGCAGGGTGGGGGAGGACGCGGCCTTGCCAATATGATGCGTGGCATGGGACGCTAAAAAAATAAAAAAGGAAAATGATATTATTAGACGGAAAAAAAACTTCGCAAGACCTTAAAAACGAAATAGCTCAAGAAGTAGCATTGCTGCTCAAAAAAGGCAATAAACGTCCTCATTTGGCTGCCGTTTTGGTAGGAAATAATGGGGCAAGCATTACTTATGTAAATGCAAAAGTAAAAGCTTGCGAAGAGGTGGGATTTACCTCTACGCTCGTAAAACTTTCAGATACTATTTCCGAAAAAGAACTCTTAGCTGAGGTAGATAAGTTGAATAACGATGAGGATATTGACGGCTTTATTGTACAATTGCCCCTACCTAAACATATTGATGAGCAAAAGGTCATTATGGCCGTACATCCCAAAAAGGATGTAGACGGTTTTCATCCACAAAATGTGGGCAAAATGGCCTTGAACTTGCCATGTTACTTGCCGGCTACACCAGCCGGCATCATCGAACTGCTCGATCGGTACAACATAGAAACTGGAGGTAAACATTGTGTAGTGTTAGGTCGCAGTCATATAGTAGGTTCGCCTATCAGCATATTGATGTCGCGCAATGCCTATCCCGGCAATAGTACGGTTACAATTTGCCACAGTCATACCCGCAATTTGGAAGAAATCATGCGATCTGCTGATATCATCATAGCGGCTGTAGGTCGCCCCAATTTTGTAAAAGCTCATATGGTAAAAGATAATGTGGTAATAGTAGATGTGGGCATCACCCGATTGGTAGATAAAACAAAAAAATCAGGGTATAAAATTGTAGGCGATGTGGATTTTGAAGAAGTAGCCCCCAAATCTGCCTTCATAACACCCGTGCCAGGAGGTGTGGGCCCCATGACCATTGTATCCTTACTTAAAAATACTTTGATAGCCGCGCGTGGTAAAATGTTGTAGTTTTCGTTTAATCAATCAAACAGCACTTTTATGGCTTTATTTAAAGCTTTTGCTCGTTTTTTTAAGTTTTATTTCAATTTTTTCAGAAAAAAGCGTTACAATTCTGTTTATTAATCAAATTTCTTTATGCGAAATTATCTTCCTTGGATCTTTTTTTCTCTGATAAGCTCGGTGTTATTTGCTCAAAATCAAACTTTTAACCACGATTTTTCTTTGGAATGGGAGCAGCCTATAGTGCAAATTACCGATGAAGAGGGGGTAGAATATAAACAGTTATATTTCAAAAATGCTGGCTACGATGCACGTAATTATGGAATACCTTATTATGATTACGAAGTTAAATTAGGTACTGCTGATTATCAAGCAAACGTAGAATTGATTGTAAATCAATCTGCTAACTTGACCCAAGCCGAAAAGCAACTCTTTGACAACAGCATCCAACTCGAAAAAACAGAAATCTTTGTGGCCAATGAAAAAGGAGCAAAATCTGCTGTAGTTCGCATTCCTGCCATTTATAAAGAAAACGGAGTTTGGAAAAAAATCATTCGCGGTAGCATTAAAATTCAATCGAGCCCATCTTCTGTAAGAAAAACGGGGCAGTCTTTTGCTAATGCATCTGTTTTGAGCATAGGTACTTGGTATAAAATTTCTGTGGCCAAAACGGGTATGTATCGCATTACCCCCGATTTGATCACCGATTTAGGTCATACAGGTCAAGTAGCTATCAATCAAATAGGTGTGTTTGGAAATGGAGAAGGATTGTTACCTGAATTGGCTGGTGCACGAAAAACAGACGATCTCATCGAAAATCAAGTATTAAGAGTAGATGCCAACAATGATGGTATATTCAACGGCAGCGATTACATACTTTTTTATGCCAATGGCCCTCATCGCTGGGAATACAAAAATCAAAGCCAAGAATTTGAACATGTTTTTCATCATTATTCAGATAAGAGCTTCTATTTTATAAACGTAGAAAGCACCAATCCCGCAAATATTTCCTTAGCAGCAGCTGAGTCTGCCACAGCCAATCAACAGGTAACTACCTTCAATGATTTTGATTTTGTACAAGAATCCAAAGTAAACCTCATACGTGCTGGGCGACTTTGGTTTGGCGATGTGTTTGATTTTAATCTTACTTATTCGTATTCATTTTCTT
>CAYZUZ010000234.1:0-2922 GCA_964481795.1 uncultured Cryomorphaceae bacterium | reverse complement strand
TAAACCTTCATAAACCTTTCCCCTAATAAATCTCCTCCTAAACCTTCATAAACCTGTACAACGGTAAAATCTTTCAGTTGTCCCAAAAAAACTCAGTACACGGTACTGAGTACTATCAAAACTTCAAGCTAACATCTAAAGTCTTCTCCTCCACACTCTCAGCCCCCCCGCTTCCCCAGCCCTTCCAAAACATCAATCTATTTTTTCCCCTTCGACAAAAGATATTATTTCTTCTGACATCGGATTCACTGATGAACCATGTGAGGCAACCAAAATTCCGTTTTCATCAATTAAAAATTTGTGGAAATTCCAGCGAACAGAATGATCGGCTACACCATTGCTTACTTTGCTGGTAAGCCATGTATAAATCGGACTTTGAGGGGTCTTCTTAATATTTACTTTGGCCATTAATGGAAAACTAACCCCATAATTCTTCTCGCAAAATCCTTTGATACTTTCCTCACTACCAGGCTCTTGTCCGCCAAAATCATTACAAGGAAACCCAATGATTGTGAAGTTTTTATCGCTATATGCATCATATAACTCTTGAAGCGGCTTGTATTGACCTGTAAAACCGCATTCAGAGGCCACATTTACGATCAATACTCTTTTACCTTTGAGGCTGCTGAAATCAAAATTTTCGCCATCAATCGTTTTAGCCTTTAGGTCATAAAAGCTCATTTCTTTCTGTTCTGGGTTGTTTACCGCTAGGTTTTCCATTCTTTTTTGTGTTGAATTACATGCACTTATTGCAAATACACTCGTTATAGTAAGTACATTAATTATTTTCATAAGGTTTGATTTTTATTTGATTGGGAAACACCCGCACACCCTCTAATGTTTGTGAATTTCGAAAATACTTGTAAAATCCAGTTCTATTTCAAAAATGTATCACAAGCTCAATCGGCTACAGAATTCTATTTTTTCATGGCCCACAGGATGCAAGAATTCTATTTTTTGAGCCAATAAAGAAATACCTTTATCTGGATTGGAACGCTTTGCTCCGTATTTCAAATCTCCTTTGATCGGAAATCCTATGTGTGCCAATTGACAGCGTATTTGATGATGCCTACCTGTTTCAAGCTTGATTTCCAGTAAGGTATATCTTTCTAAAAGCTTTAAAACCTGATAATGTAAAATGGCTTTTTTGGCTCCTGCCACATTTTCTGCCACTACATACGATTTATTTTGACCTTCGTTTTTCTTTACAAAGTGTACCAATGTATCTTGTTGCTTTTCTATGCGATTATAGACCAAAGCATGGTAGGTTTTCTGTATTTTTTTATTTTGAAACATATGGTTCAATCGCTCCAAAGCTTTGGATGTTTTTGCCAAAAGCACTATTCCTGAGGTGGGCCTATCGATGCGATGCGGCAAACCCAAATACACCTCTCCTGTTTTATTATACTTATTTTTTAGGTAATTTTTTACATGTTCTGTAAGTGGAATATCACCTGTTTTATCGCCCTGAGTTATCTCACCTACTAATTTATCAATAATTATTAAGTGATTGTCTTCGAATAAAATACGATTTTCTATATCAATATTGCTCATGCTCATTGGGGAAATCCCCGCTTTTTACATCATTACAATATTGAGCTATAGCTCCTGTAATTTCTTCATAAAGATTGAGGTAGCGCCTCAAAAATCTGGGGCTAAATTCATGCGTCATACCCAACATATCGTGCAATACCAATACCTGACCATCAACCTCTGCTCCTGCACCTATTCCAATCACTGGAATCTGTAAATTTTCAGCTACTTTTTTGGCCAGCTTAGCCGGTATTTTCTCTAATACCAAAGCAAAACATCCTGCTTCTTCCAGTGCCAAGGCATCAGAAATAAGTTTTTCAGCCTCTTCCTCCTCTTTGGCTCGCACGGTATAGGTTCCGAATTTATAGATACTCTGCGGTGTAAGCCCCAAATGCCCCATTACAGGAATTCCGGCAGTTAATATCCGCTTAATAGAATCGATGATTTCTAGTCCACCTTCTAGCTTTACTGCATGTCCGCCTGACTCTTTCATGATACGTATGGCACTGTTCAGCGCTTTTTTTGAATCGCCTTGGTAGGAACCAAAGGGTAAATCGACCACCACCAAAGCCCTACTTACCGCACGTACCACGGAGCTCGCGTGGTAGATCATTTCATCCAAGGTAATGGGCAATGTGGTTTCATGTCCGGCCATCACATTACTGGCAGAATCACCTACCAAAATCACATCAACTCCCGCTGCATCAACCATTTTTGCCATGGTATAATCATAGGCGGTGAGCATGGATATTTTTTCACCTTTGCGCTTAAGCTCCTGCACAGAATTGGTGGTTATTTTCTTAAATTCCTTCTTGTGTACTGACATTTGTGAATGGTATAGGGTGCTATTATTTAAAATAATGCCCAAAAGTAAAGGAAATAAAGGTTTGTGACTAATCAAGACCTGCTCTTATTTTGTTCTTTTATAAAATAAGCCCCTACTGTATGCGAATATATCTTGACCACGCCTCCACTACCCATCTGGTATCTGAAAGCAAAATTGCCATGCAATCTGCTATGGATGAAGTATATACCAACCCATCATCGCTACATGAAAATGGCAGAAAAGCCAAGGCTTTGGTAGAGCAAGCTCGCAAAGAAATTGCCCAACAAATAGGTGCTGAGGTGCAAGAAATCATTTTTAATAGCGGAGGTACCGAAGGCGATAACCACGCTTTGCAGATAGCCATCGAAAATTTAGGGGTTCAACGCATCATCACCTCGCAATTGGAGCACAAAGCTGTGTTAGAACCCCTTGATTATTGGATTCATCGCGCAGGTATTCAGGTGGAATACATCGCATATGATGCTTATGGCAAACCCGATTATAGAAGATTAGAAAGGCTTTTAGATCAAAACATCCCCACCTTGGTAAGCCTCATGTGGGTC
>CAYZUZ010000233.1:0-2928 GCA_964481795.1 uncultured Cryomorphaceae bacterium | reverse complement strand
AAGAATAATCTTATTATTTTTGATTTTAAAGCAAGTATTTATCTTAAAGAAAATATGGGTTTATTTTTAAATAAACTTTTTTTTAAGAAAATCAAAAAAAAAACAATATAAGAAAACTACTTACTTAAAAATCAAACACCTATGGAATCATTTTTTTGCGATTTGTACAGAGCACGCATGATGTGATAGATTAAAGTTCGATTTTCAATAGGTCGCTGAAGCATGATATCGATACCGTGATACAATGCTCTATCTCTATAGTCTTTCATCGAGAGCCCAATGATGGGAATCGAAAGTTTCAAGCCTTTTCTAATCTCCTCAACCACCTCAAAAGAAGAAGGTCTTTTGGAAGACATATCCAAAATAAGCACATCGTACTTTTCACTTTGCAAATATTCAGTTACTTTTGATGAATCGCTAATAACCGTGGGCAGAAGATTGTTATTCTCCAACATGATTTTGATAAGGAGCTGATTCACCTCATCATTTTCCAAAACAAGAGCTTTGGCATTCTTCAAAACATCGTCTTCAATAAGATAATTTACCATGATACTTAGTGTTATTTTTACACTTATGCAAATGAAAGGTTTTTTTTTGACCCTCACAAATTAAAACCCATTATTTAACAAATTGATTACAATAGATAAAAAAAACAAGTTTGAAAAAAAATTACAGCTTCCTATACGCCTTACTTCCTATTGTGCTTCTAATTGCTCTTTTGGGCATCAATGTAGCCTACATATCAGGCGACGATGCCCTTGGGGGTTCCAATCAACTCATACTTATCAGTGCAGCTTTTTTTGCTTTCTTGCTTGCGTATCGCAAAGGCACTACTTGGGACCAAGCCGCTGAGGGCATCACACAAAACATCAGCTCAACGGCTACCGCTCTGTTTATATTATTGCTCATTGGGTCTTTAGCCGCCATCTGGACATTCAGCGGCATAGTACCTGCCATGATATATTACGGCTTACAACTCATTCATCCTCAAGTGTTTTTACCCTTATCGGCCCTCATATGTGCTTTGGTAAGCATTGCCATAGGCAGCTCTTGGAGCACCACGGCTACAGTAGGTATTGCGCTTATAGGCATGGGCAATGCATTGGGCATACAACCGGCATGGGTAGCTGGCGCTATAGTTTCAGGCGCGTATTTTGGCGATAAAATCAGTCCCCTAAGCGATACCACCAACTTGGCCGCAGCAGTAGCTGGTGTACCGCTTTTTACGCATATCAAATATCTGTTTTACACCACATTACCTAGTTTTGGCATCACTTTGATATTATTTACCCTCATGGGTCTTAGGCAGGCGGATAGCATCGACAATCAAGAGATTCTGCAACTCAACCAAATGTTAGAATCTACCTTTTATATAAGCCCACTGCTTTTTGTGGTGCCTATTCTTGTTATTGTACTCATTATCAAAAAAGTACCTGCCATTCCAGCCTTATTTATTGGTATCATTGGAGGTGTTGCAACCTCTTTGATAGCTCAAAACCAATTGATTACTGGGCAAGATTGGATTGCAAGCACCCAAACTTACTTACAAGTACTCACCACCAATCACAGCTTCGAAACTGAAAGCGCAGCGCTCAACAAATTGCTTTCTACCTCAGGAATGGCAGGTATGCTGCCCACCATCTGGCTTATTATATCAGCAATGATTTTTGGCGGGGTCATGGAATCAGCTGGTTTCTTAAAAAAAATAAGTGATACACTCCTACAAAAAGCAAAAAGTGAGTTTTCGTTATTTGCCGCTACGGGTGCTACCTGTATGGTGACCAATATCAGCGCTTCTGATCAATATTTAGCAGTAGTAATACCCGGCAAAATGTACAAAAATGCCTTTAAAGAGCGTGGTCTAGCCCCCGAAAATTTGAGTAGAACCCTCGAAGATACCGGAACTGTAACCTCTGTACTTGTACCTTGGAACACCTGTGGAGCCTACCAAAGCGGCATACTACAAGTGAGTACTTTAGCCTACTTACCCTTTGCTTTTTTCAACCTTTTGAGTCCTTTGAGTACATTGATTGTGGCCTATTTGAAATGGAAAATCAAGCGACTACCCAGAGTATAAAATTGCGTGAGGAAGGTGATTTTTTAATCATTTCTCGTGGGAGCATTGCATAGCTAATGCCACACTCCAAATCGTTTTATTGCTGCCCGAAGGCAAGCGTATGTGGATACTACAAAAACGATTAAGCCTTCATACTTGGCTTTTTATACCTTTTAAATATTTTTTTCTGTTTCACTTGTTTCAGGATTTCTTTTTGCTCATCCTCAGGCAGATGAATCACTTCGATACAAGCTTGTGAGCAACACTTTTCGTGTTCAGTGGCACAATTTTCACATTGAATGAATAAAATATTGCAGGCCTTATTGGCGCAATTCACATGGGTATCACAGGGTGTTCCACATTGATGACATTCGCTGATAACCTGCTCATTGATGCGCTCACCTAGCCTGCCGTCAAACACAAAATTTTTACCTAAAAACTTGTTTTCCAGTTGCTGTTCTTGTATTTGCTTGTAATAATCTATGATGCCGCCATGCAATTGATTTACATTTTTAAAACCGTGATGCTTGAGAAAAGCACTGGTTTTTTCGCAGCGAATACCCCCTGTACAGTAGAGCAAAATAGGTTGTCCCTCCTTGCCTTTGAGCTTATGGAGTACCTCGGGCAATTCCTCGCGAAAGGTTTCTGCCTCGGGCAGTATAGCTCCCTCAAAATGACCAATTTCACTTTCATAAAAATTGCGCATATCTACCACCGTGGCATCAGGCAGCTGCATCATATCATTCCACGATTTTGCATCAAGATGTCGGCCTACATCCGTTACATCATAAGCATCGTCGGGTAGTCCGTCGGCTACAATATTCTTGCGAATTTTCACCGTTAATTTCAAAAAAGCAAAGCGGTCATTCTCC
>CAYZUZ010000232.1:0-2977 GCA_964481795.1 uncultured Cryomorphaceae bacterium | reverse complement strand
TATCGGTAAGTAAATTTACATTGAATGCCACCAAAAAGTTCCTGACACCTATTACAGTTATTCCAAATTTTTTGATCACAGAAGGTTTTAGATTGCCAAAGTCAGGCTTCCAGTCGCTTTGTTTTAGTTTGCTATCCAATCCTTCATACTCACCTTTTCTTATATAGGCCAAATTTTTTCTTTGATTGTTCAAAGCGCTTAGCTCATAAAAGAACCCTGAAATATGTAGTTCTTTGGCTATTCTTTTTGAAAAAAGAGCCACTTTTTCATACAATTCTTCATTGCTGATATTGCGCAATGCCACAAAGGGACATACATCCACGGCTCCTATTCGTGGGTGTTTGCCTGTGTGTTGAGCCATGTTGATGCGCTGTAATGCAACTTGATACAATCTAAAGGCAGCTTCAAATACGGCATCAGGTGGACCTACAAAAGTGAATACGGTTCTATTGACTATATATCCTGTGTCTGTATTAAGGAGTAGCACTTGATCTACACTTTTAATGGCTTGTTTTAGTGCCTCTATGGTTTCTTCATTTCTACCTTCACTTATATTGGGCACGCATTCAATAAGCTTTCGATCTTTGGAGTTTTCTGTATTTGCAGACATTCTTAATGTTAAGGTTTTAGTGTATTTTGGGCCTTAATAAGCTGAGCTACCAGCAGAGCTAAAAACTTGGCTGAGGCATTTCTTTTGTTAAGGTTTTTTTCAAGTATGGGTGCTGCTTCGCAAATGTGTATGTAATTCAATTTTTTGTATGTGGCTACAAAGGAGCTCAAACTTCTCAATTCAGATTCACTTAAGCCATTAGCATTGTAAGCACTTGCAGGAAAATGGGTTATACAATCGCAATCAATTTCTAAACCCCATGTATCTGTGGCAAATCTATCTATACTTTCTTTCAGTATGGGTTTCCAATTTTCAAATGGAATATTGAGCAATTGATGCCAAAAATCAGCTGACTTATACTTTTCTGTGCGCAATTGACTCAATATATGTGTGTTGTTAAGTTCTTCTTGCAAGCCAAATACGTGATAATAAGACAAATAACCTTCTTCATAAGCATAGCTAAAGCCATTGCCGCTGTGGCGACCTTCCATGGCACGCAGGTCTGCATGGGGATCAAAATTTAATACCACTAAGGGCGATTGGGTTGCCAAGCTTGTTCCTTTGATGATTGGGTAAGAATTGTTGTGTCCACCCCCAATGGCAATGAGTGTTTTGCCAGAGGCTATGATCATTTCTGTAAGCTCAGCAATAATAACATCTACCTGACTTACAAGCAAGTACAACATGGTTCGGTGCTCAGGAATTCTAGGATCTAAACTTTGAGCTTGCTGTTGAATATCGCTTAGGTTTACTTGACCAAGTAGCAAAATTTCGTCGCCCGATAGCGCTTGATTGCTTTGTAAATTTAAAAAACTAGGTAAAAAATAAGACCAAGCACTTTCGGCTCCAGGTTTACCAAAGTTGGCTTTTACGCCTATATCTTCCGGAATACCTACTACCACGTACTTCGATGCACACGCTTGCAGAGCTTCCTCTATTTCAGTGTTTTCATTGATCAGGAGTATTTTTTCTCCTAATTTGGTTTCTCCTTGTCTTTTGCTCACTAAGTGCTCGCGTTGGGTTTCGGTAAATGGAATGATTCGCTCCATTACTGGCGATTTAAACTGTGCGTCCATCAATGATTGTTTTGTAAATATGAGTATTGCCAAAGGAATACGGTATGAAATCTAAACTTGAAATTTTATCTGTAATGATGAGGTTGGCTTTTTTTCCTATTTCTATACTTCCTTCTTTATCAGCTATTTCCATGGCGTATGCAGCGTTGTAGGTAAGTGCATTGAGGGCTTCTGTGGGCAGCATTTTTAATTTTACACAGGCTAGCGACCATATAAAATTCATATTGCCCGAGGGCGAACTACCTGGATTGTAATCAGAGGCTAGTGAAACTGCCAATCCACTATCTATTATGGTGCGAGCGGGTGGGTAATGCAAGCCCAAAAAGAATGCTGTAGATGGCAATAAAGTAGCAAGGGTATTGCTTTGCGAAAGGACCTCAATTTCTTCTTTTCCGGTAAATTCTAAATGATCTACGGATACGGCATGGTTGCGAACGCCACTTTGTATACCACCACTGTAATCCAATTCGTTGGCATGAATTTTTGGCTTCAAGCCATACTTTGCTCCCGCTTCCAAAATGCGGTCGGTTTGTTGGGGACTAAAAAATCCTCTGTCGCAAAATACGTCAATAAAATCTGCGAGATTCTGCCCTGCTACTTGGGGCAAGGTTTCGTGGATAAGCAGGTCTACATAGGCCTCTTTGTTTTCTTTGTATTCTTTTGGAAAAGCATGAGCTCCCAAAAACGTAGATTTTATGGTACAGATGTTTTGCTCTTTTAACCTGCGAATTACGCGCAGCATTTTGAGTTCGTTTTCTGTATTGAGGCCGTAACCGCTTTTTATCTCTACTGCTGTGGTGCCTAGTTTCGAGATTTGATGCAATCGAAAAAGTGCTTGATCAAAGAGTTCTTGCTCTGTAGCTTTGCCTAATTTTTCGGCAGAATTGAGTATTCCGCCTCCTGCAGCTGCAATTTCTTCATACGATTTTCCTTGTATTCGCATTACAAATTCACTTTCGCGGCTTTGATGGAAAACAAGATGGGTATGAGAATCGCAATAGCCTGGCAATACGTACCTACCTTGGAGGTTTTCGGTTTCAAAATTTCCTGTAGGCACTTGATTCATTGTACCATAGGAGTGTATCTTACCTTCTTGCATTAAGAGCCAAGCATCTTGTAGGATATTTATTTTTGATAAATCAGCTCCTTTTAATGACCCTTGATGTGGTACTGACGGTACTACTAAGCCTTTGATGTGTGTATAAAGTGTTGTATTCATATCTAAAGCTACGAAGTTAATGAGCCCTTAGATATTGAGTATTAAAAAAAATGATAATTTATTCGATTGTTG
>CAYZUZ010000231.1:0-2986 GCA_964481795.1 uncultured Cryomorphaceae bacterium | reverse complement strand
GCGATTTATTTTTTCTACTGGTGTACGATTTGGATTGGGATCTTTACGAGAAAGAAAAGATAGCAGTGGAAAGAGTGCCTGGGCGCCCAAATACTAATTTTTTTTGTATCTAAAAGCTTACTGCCAGTAGTTCTTTGGTAAATGGATTTTTAGCTTGAGTAAATAGCGCTTCTGTTTCACCTATTTCTACTATTTCTCCGGCATTCATCACCATCATACGGGTGCAGAAATAGCGGAGTACTTGTAAATCATGCGAGATAAATAGGATAGAAAATCCTAGCTCATCGCGCAAATCTTTGAGTAGGTTGAGGATTTGTGCCGACACGGATACATCCAAGGCCGATACAGACTCATCGCATACGAGTATTTCAGGTTCTAGTAGAAGTGCTCGCACGATGCAAATTCGCTGGCGCTGTCCCCCCGAAAATTCGTGAGGATACCTATCAAATTGGGCTTCGGAGAGGCCAGTTTTTAAGAATAATTCAAGGGATTTTTGGCGTGCTTCTTTTTTTGAAAAGCCGTTGTAGGATAGCACCTCCATCAATTGAGTAGATATTTTTAGAGAGGGATTCAAGGAGGCAAAAGGATCTTGAAATACGAGTTGTACCGTTTTTTGTTTTGATTTAGGGTGTTGATTTACAAATTGTATGCTTCCGGTATCGGGGTGTTCTAAGCCGCAAATAAGTTTGCCCAAGGTGCTTTTGCCACTGCCACTGCCGCCTGCTATGCCTAGTCGCTCGCCTTGGTACAGGTCAAAACTGGCTTCTTTTAATGCCGTGGTCACCTTGCCTTTTTGTATGTATTTTTTGCTGATGTTTTTTACTTCAAGGGCTTTTTTTGTGAATATTTCGGGTTCTTCAGGGGTGATGTTTTGCTGGGTATTGGTCAAAAAATCTTCTAGGGTAGGCAGCCTTTTTGGTTTGTGATTGCCCTTGGGCTTGATGGCCACAAGTGCTTGTGTATAGGCTGCTTGAGGTTTTTCCCACACGGTATTTATCTCGCCTTGTTCTTCTACTTTGCCTTTGCGTAGCACCAATACTTCCTGAGCTATGGAGCGCACCAAATCCAGATCGTGCGATACAAAAAGCAGGGCTGCTTGGGTTTCGTTTTGCAGTTCTTTTATTAGGGTCAATATTTCTCTTTGCACCCACATATCTAAAGCTGTAGTGGGTTCGTCGGCTATGAGCAGCGAGGGTTTTTTGGCCATGGCCATGGCTATCATCAGTCGTTGCCGTTGTCCCCCCGATAGTTGGTGTGGGTATGCTTGATACATACGTTCAGGATTGGGGAGTTTTACTTTTTCTAGCCACTCCATAGCCCTGAATTTATGTTTTTTGCCTGTAAAAACTCCGGCACCCATGGCTTCGGCAAGCTGGTATCCGCAGGTCATAATGGGATTGAGCGCACTCATAGGTTCTTGAAAAATAAAGCCTATATGATGTTTTCTCAATTGTATGAGCTCCTCTTGTGCCAATGGATAGGTGTGGTTTTTTCCATTTATATGCAGCTGTATCTGCTCTGCTTTGCAGGTTAATTCTTGAGGCAATAGATTGGCTATGGCCTTGCATATGAGCGATTTGCCTGATCCGCTTTCACCCACCAAAGCCAGACTTTTGCCTGATTCTAGTTGAAAAGAAAGCGGCTGCACCAGGGTAGTTTCTTGTATGGATATTTGAAGGTTTTTTACAGTAAGCACTTGCTGAACTTTTTGTAGAAAAAAAAGCCCCACGATGGAGGCTTTTAATGATTTGGTTTTACAATATTACTCTGCCATGAGCACTAAAAACTTAGTAGTACTCCAAAACTTATCGGCATCGTTTATTTTGATGGCTTTGTAATTTTTTCCTTCCATTACCCATTCAAAGCTGCCTTCGGGGTGCTTGCTGATAAGCTCGGCTTTGCGCACATCATTCAGGGGTAATTGGCTCATTTTGCGCTTATCACCTTCGGTAAATAGTTGTTTATTCAGATTAGAAGCCAAGGTTTTTACCTTGCCCAAGCCAATAAAACCACCTTTTTTGTCGATCAATTCGGCATCGATAAGCTCTTTTTGGGTTCCAATTACGTAATAGCATTTGTTGAGTTCATTTTCTTTTTCGCGCAGGGCTCTTTCATTTTCTGCGCTCATGGTGGTAATTTTTTCTGATAGTTCAGAGATTCTGATATCGCGCTCAGCCAAGGTGTTGTTCAATTGTTCTATGGCCAAGTCGCGCTCTTCTATCTGAGTTTGCATTTCTTGAACCATTTTTTTCAAATTGGACATTTGTCCTCCCAAACTGGCTAGTTTTTTGTTGAGCTCTGCTATTCTTTGTTTCTGATTTTCAAGTATTTCATTGATGGCCGAAATGTCTTGCAGTATGTTTTGCTTCAGTTCTGGCTGACGTTCCATATTGCCTTCCAAAGCCACGTTTACGGAGCTTTCTTTTTCACGCACTAGGTTTAGACTCTCTTGAATTTCGAGTAAGGCATCGGTAAATGCTTCTACTATAGAATCTTTGGCTCGGCTTTCGGCTTCGAGCTGCATTTTCTCATTTTTTACGGTTTCAAGTTCTTGTTTCAGCTCGGTATTACATGCGCCCAAAAGGCCTGCTATGCTCAAAATAAAGATTATTTTTTTCATGTTTTCTTTGGTTTTTTATTGTGTTACAAAAGTAAGCAAGCCCAACGTTGATGCATCATGCCCGGCAATTTCTTTTTTTCCTTCTATTTCAGGTAATATTTTGTTGGCCAATTCTTTACCTAATTCAACGCCCCACTGATCGTAGCTGTATATATTCCATACTACGCCTTGTAAGAATATTTTGTGTTCGTACAGTGCTATCAGTATGCCTAAGGTTTTGGGCGACATGATGGGATAAACTATACTGGTGGAGGGTTTATTGCCTTCAAACACGCGATAAGGTGCTATTTTTAAGGCTTTTGCTTCATCCATGCCTTTGTTCAGGAGTTCTTGGTGGGCTTGCTCCAAGGTTTTTCCTATCATGAG
>CAYZUZ010000230.1:0-2993 GCA_964481795.1 uncultured Cryomorphaceae bacterium | reverse complement strand
GCGGTTTGCGCAGCTATAGCTCCTACATCACGCACAGCCATTTGAGTAATCTCCTCTTGTGTAACTACTGTCTTCTTATCAATAAGAGGTTTTACCCAAATAATGGTAACTTCGTCTAGCAAAGCAGACTCCTCCCTCAGTGCCATATTATAAACAGTCGCCTCGTTTGGAGTAATTACGATGCCCTTCACTGTAGTGGTAGCATACCCAATATAAGAGAACTCAATATTGTAAGAACCAGGAGTAACAGGGTTGATGTTGTATCTACCTTCCATATCAGCAGAACCTCCTTTGATATTATTGCCTGCATTGTCTTTAATAACAATGTTGGCAAAAGGAATAGCTTCTTTTGTTTTTGCATCAGTTACAACTCCCCTGAGCGAGCCGGGGCGCTGCGCCCAAGCAACCATAGAGCATCCAATAAAAAGGATTACGAATAGTTTTTTTACCATTTTAATTATGTATGTTAACAAATCATTAGGAGAAACGAAAGTGTAAATTAAGGGCATAGATTTATTAAATCAAAACATTCCTTTGTAGAAATTTTTTACATTTGCGCTAAATTATTGAATGTGAATACATATTTTTTTTTACATACCTACGTTAAAAGTGTAATTTACCCCTTCATATATGAACTTATTGAACACAAATATGCCCATGACATCCCCCAAGACGACTTTCAAAGGTAAGCTTAACATTTTAACAATACTTACATTTTTAAGTATTGCTGCTTGCACCAAAGAAACCCACAATGTACCCGATGCTTTGGTAGATGAAGTTATCTATATGAATTTGCCGAGTTCGCTGCCCTTGCAATCGCCAGGAGGGTGGATTTATCACCGAGGTGGATACAAAGGTCTGCTTATTTACCGTCGTTTTGGCAATGGAAACGCAGATGATTTTGTTGCTTTTGACAGAACATGCCCCAACCACATAGAAAATACCTGCGGCATCGTAGAGGTGGAGAGTGATAATTTATCAGTAACCTGCCCCTGCGATGGTAAACAGTACCTTATTTTTGATGGAATACCTTATAATGATAACTCTTCGCAACCCTTGAGGCAATACAGAGTTCAATACTTTGGCGCGACCCTAAGAGTTTTTAATTGATGATCGTGCTATTTATTTTCAATATAAATGTTTGATGGCATTGAAATCCTAATTTTATTTGCAGAAGCTAATTTGGATGTTTAATATTCACGCACAATTTCATAAATATGATAAAATTAAAGTCTTACTTTCTTGTATTGAGTCTTTTACTAGTAACTTCGCTGTCTGCACAAAATTTTTATCACCAAGGTTTTACTCTTAAGATAGGTTCGAGTTTTGGCCTAGGTATGCCAGGGTCACAACCTTTTGGTCGTTTTTCTGATTTTACATTCAGCGATACCACGTTTACCGAAAGCGTCAAGAACTACTCCTTTGGCAGTGGTGGTTGGGCACATTTGGGCATTGGATATCAGGTAGATGATATTTATAGAGTAGGACTTGAGCTCTCTTATCAGTTTTATAACCGAGGTGTAGCTACCGAAACCTACAATTCTATTTTCGGAGGGCAAGCTTTTTCTGTAATCAACGAAAATACCTATACCTCCTACGCAGCTATGGCAATGCCTGAAATTACTTTTTTGATTCCAAACAGCGGTGTAGCCCGTCCTTATGTTAAATTTGGAATACCGGTAGGTTATCACGTAATCAACGAACGACTCGAAGCGGGTGATTTCAATACAACTTCAGTACTCGAAACCAACTATACGGGCAATATAAGTTTAGGAATAGCAGGCGGCTTGGGTGTAGAATGGGAGTTGAACGACAATGTTTTCTTTTTCACAGAAATAAGAACCTTAAGTTCTCAATTTACCACTCGCAGAAGCAAGGTGGTGTACTACGAACTTGATGGTGTGGCTAGTACAGGACAATTGAGTACAAACCAAGCCGAGGTAGAATATGTGCGCGAAATAAGCTCTTTAGATCCTGAAAAAGCTGCCAATGAGCCCAGAACGGAGTTACAAAGAAGAGCCAATTTCAATCATATTGCCTTTTCTATGGGCTTTATTTTTCAGTTGTTTTAAAATAAGGTTTTTAAAATTTATAATCATAAATAAATCCGGGCCTATAAACCCGGATTTTTTATTTTCATTTTATGTATTACAGCGTTCCTCTTGCTTCTTGTTCGCGCTCTATGGCCTCAAAAAGCGCCTGGAAATTTCCCTTTCCAAAGGATTGGGCACCTTTGCGTTGTATGATTTCAAAAAACATGGTAGGCCTATCGAGTACTGGCTTGGTAAATAGCTGAAGGAGATACCCTTCGTCGTCGCGGTCGATAAGGATACCAAGTTCTTTGAGCGGCTCCAAGTCTTCGTCTATTTCGCCTACCCTATCTAGTACGGTTTCGTAGTAAGAAACAGGTACATACAAAAATTCTACTCCACGTGCTTTGAGCTGTTTTACGGTTTCAATGATATTATCGGTAGCCACGGCAATGTGCTGCACTCCAGCTCCATTATAAAAATCGATGTATTCTTCTATCTGAGATTTTTTGCGTCCTTCTGCTGGTTCGTTGATCGGGAACTTGATACGTCCATTTCCATTGGTCATTACCTTGCTCATCAGGGCGGTGTATTCTGTTGAAATATCTTTGTCATCAAAAGACACCAACTGTGTGAATCCCATCACCTTGGCATAAAAATCTACCCATTTATTCATTTCGTTCCAGCCTACATTGCCCACCATGTGGTCTATGTACTTAAGGCCAACTTCGCTAGGGCAATAATCGCTTTTCCACTCTCTGAAACCAGGAAGAAAAACTCCTTGATAGTTCTTTCTTTCAACAAATATGTGTTGTGTTTCGCCATAAGTTTTGATACCTGCTAAAACTACATGTCCGTTTTTATCCTCAACCACATGGGGTTCCATACAACTTTTGCCACCGCGCGATGTGGTTTCTTCCCAAGCTTTGCGCGCATCATCTACCCAAAGGGCAACTACTTTAA
>CAYZUZ010000229.1:0-2999 GCA_964481795.1 uncultured Cryomorphaceae bacterium | reverse complement strand
GCAATGTGATAGCCCGCATTGTACACTGTAGGGCTGTTTCTATCTCCGCGTACCCCAGCATGTCCGGGCGAAGTAGGTTCACCATCTACTCCAAAGGCTTCCAATTGATGACAAGTGTTGCAGCTCATTTCATTGTTGATACTTAGTGCCTTTTCAAAGTATAATTGTTGTCCCAACAAGGCCTTTTCAGTCGATCGATCGCTGGTTTCAGGTAATGCAGCAAACAGATTCTGCGCCCTCTTTAGCAAGCTTAAGTCGTCGGCACTTACCTCGTGAACGTGGGTTATTTGGGGCTGCGTGTTGCATGAGGTCAATCCTATTGCAAGAGATAAAACATAAATATAATTGTTTTTCATTTCAAATTAATTTTAAAATTGAGGTACAAAGCTATTCATTACATACATTTTCATGTCTTTAGAATGATTGTAAATATCTATCACACAAAAGATATAAATGATGATTTCCAAAAATCTGCAGCTTTCTTTAGGTTGAAACAGTAAGTTTTCTGAAGTTGCAAAATACTTTATTTACATGTTTCCAATATCGTAAATTATTGTTTTCTTTGAGGCTCGATAACTTATATGTCGTATCAAAACAAATATGGTTAAACAAATTACTTCAATTTTATTATTATTACAATCTTTTTCACTTTTTGCACAAGACATAATGGTGCAAGCAACTATTCGAGATGCAGAAACTCAAAAAGCCATCGAAAACGCGGTGATTGAATACCTTGGCAAAACAAAATTAAGCGATGCCTCAGGCTCGGTCATGCTCGTAATTCCTCAAAATTTGGATCAAGTACAGGTAAGTATTAGTCATACTTCTTATAAACCGCAGGTTACCCAGCTCAAAGTCAATAGCAAATTAAAAACCATCGTTTTTCAGCTTGAGGCTACCACCAATCGCTTAGAAATGGTCAATGTAAGCGCAAGTGGATACCGAAAGCAAATAAATAAAGAGGTACTTCAGGTCGATATCATTCGCAAAGATTTGATTCAAAACGTGAATTCAACCCGCCTTTTTGATGTAGTAGATAAAGTACCCGGAGTAGTAGTGGTAGATGGTCAAGTAAACATCCGCAATGGCAGCGGGTTCGCTTATGGAGTAGGCTCACGCGTGATGATGGTAGTGGATGATATGCCTATACTTACAGCTGACAGGGGCGATATTCGCTGGAATTTTGCTCCCATGGAAATGATAGAAGAGATGGAGGTAGTAAAAGGACCCAGTTCTGTGCTCTATGGCTCAGGTGCACTCAATGGAACCATACATGTAAAAACTTTTTGGCCTACCAAAAAAAGCGAAACAAGAGTTCAAACATTTTATCAGCATATAGGCAAGCCACGCAGACCAGAACTGGCGTGGTGGTGGGATGGTAGCCCTTATGAATATGGAGTGAGCTTGGCACATGGTCAAAAGCTTGGCAATGTAGACCTTGTTTTTGGCTACAATGAGCTCAACCAAAAAAGCTTTATAGACACAGCCGACCAAAACCAAAAGCGCATGAGCGTGAAAATGCGATGGACTCCTACCCGTTCTGCATTAAAAGGATTCAAATTTTTGATTTCAGGTAGTTTTATGGATAGCCAAGAAGTCGACTTTTTGAGCTGGAACGATGCCGATTCAGGAGCCTACAGGCCTTTAACACAAATGAATGGCAACCCTCCTAGGCCTGATCCGGTAGGGCTGGTGCACTTAGATAGGAGACAATGGTACATCACGCCTGAAATTCACTATGAAAATAAACGTATGTCTCATTTTTTAAGAGCGAGGCGTTACAACTTAGAATTTCTGAACTTTAGAAACAATCTACAAGCCCAAATCAATAACGTTCATTATACTTTTCAATACCGAATAGGCAACCATGGTATTGTGAGAGCAGGCTATGAGAAAGTAGACTTAGATGTATTAGACATTAATAACTTTGGAAGGGAGCCTAAAATAGGTAATCAGCAAAGTGGCTTTTTACAACTAGATTTGATAGACTATAAAAAGTTCAATGCCACGGTAGGCGTTCGCTACGAAAGCTTCAATATAGATACCCTTACTCCTCGTCAAGTACCTGTATTTAGAGCAGGAGTAAACTATGAAATAGATAAAACATTAAATCTTAGGGCCAACTTTGGTCAAGGATTTAGATTTCCTAGTGTAACCGAACTATTCATCGACAAAACAGCTGAGTTGATACCCTTATTTCCCAACCTCAACCTTTCGCCTGAATATGGCTACAATGTTGAAGTAGGCATCAAAAAGAACTTTCGCCTTAAAAACTGGAATGCTTACCTCGATTTCAGCCTCTTCTTCCTCGATTATTACGATATGATTGAAATTGCCTTAGGTTTGTTTCTACCAGATAGTTTGCCACCCAATTATAATCCATTAGATTATTTAGGTTTCAATGCACAAAATGTGGCTCGTTCGCGCAATGGTGGTCTTGAGCTCTCTTTTGTAAGTGAAGGCAATATTGGAAAATTCCCATTGCGAATACTCACAGGTTATACTTATTCACTACCTGTAGACCTCAATAGCGACACCACCAACAATAATTTAATTACTTATTGGGGCAGGGTATTTGGCTCTATGGTTGCCAGTCGTGAGCGTTTTAATGAAGAATACCTAAGCAGTATGCTCAAATATCGCAATCGACACCTAGTAAAAGTAGATGTAGAATCAGGCTATAAAAACTGGATGGTTGGTTTAGACTTCCGCTTCTACAGCAGGGTAGAGCATCTGGATAGTGTATTTTTCTTAACGCTACCGGGTGAATCAGAAAGCTTATTGCCCGGTATAGGCGATTATTACAGCCGTAGGTCTGGCGATGAATACATCATCAATGTTAGGCTAGGGTATACTTTTTTTGAAAAAACAAGACTCACATTTGTTGTGAATAATCTACTCAATAGAGAATATGGACTTCGATTTAATCGATTGGAAGCGCCCAGAAATTACGCCATTCAACTTAGATTTGAATTGTAATAAAATCCTTTGTTTGATTG
>CAYZUZ010000228.1:0-3012 GCA_964481795.1 uncultured Cryomorphaceae bacterium | reverse complement strand
TCCTTTTGATAATAATAAAGCAGTTGATTATCCTGCTTTGGAAAAATTGGTAAATTACTGTATCCAAAATGGTGTCAATTACCTGGTGGTACAAGGTACTACGGGCGAAAGTGCTACACTTGATAAGCAAGAAAAAGTAGATGTTCTAAAGGCAATTATCGGTTATAACCAAGGAAAACTACCCATAGTTTTAGGCTTGGGTGGCAATAATACAGCTGCTTTGGTGGCCGAACTTCAGTCAAAAGATTTTTCTGGTGTTGATGCTATTTTGTCGGTATCGCCTTATTATAACAAACCTACTCAAGAGGGTATTTATCAGCATTACAAGGCATTAGCTGAGGTTTCGCCTTTGCCTATCATTCTTTACAATGTGCCCGGACGCACCAGCAGCAATGTAGCGGCCGAAACAACTTTGCGCTTGGCCCGCGATTTCAAAAATATAGTGGCCATCAAGGAGGCATCGGGAAATATGGAGCAAATTATGCAAATAGCTAAATACCGCCCCGAGGGATTTTTGCTTATTTCAGGCGATGACAACCTCACTTTTCCCATGATTTCCTTGGGTGGTGATGGCGTTATTTCGGTATCCGGACAGGCATTTCCTTCAATTTTTTGTAGTATGGTTCAGGAGGCTTTATCTGGCAACTTCGCCTCTGCATTGACTAAGCATTACCAACTTTTTGATGTTACCAAAATGCTTTTTGAAGAGGGTAATCCTGGAGGCGTAAAATTTGTTTTGCAAGAATATGGTATCGTACAAGAGCATATGCGCCAACCGCTTTGGCCTATTAGTGAGGCACTCCGTCAAAAAATTAAAGAGGAACTTAAAGGTATTTCCTTGTAAAACTAAAGCGCATCAAACTCCGATGCGCTTTTTTTATTTCTGCTTTTTTACAAATTCTAATACTTGCCCCCCTTGATGGAGGAGGAGTTTACCTTCGTCGGGTAAAAATTCTATTTTGATTCCTGCGGGTTCAAATTTAAACTTGTGCTCAGCATAATTTTGCAGGGTGAATTCCGATTGCCCGCTTGCTTGTGCTCTTATTTCTCCGTTTTTTTGACTTATAGTAATCGTGAGCGGAATTGTGGGATTTGTATATTCACCTAAATATATTTTACTTTTTTCAACATCTAATTTTTTGCCAGGACCAAAATCGGGTTGCTCAAAATCCAATCCAAAATAAAGACTCGACAAGGCTATAGCTATTTGATTTACAGGATAAAGCACTGCATTTGATGTGATGGCAAATGAAAAATCTTCAGCAGGTATATACACAGCCATCGACTGAAATCCATCTATGCCTCCTGTATGTCCGTAAGCTACTTGATCATTGAAACTGTATTGAAAAATACCCAAACCTGCCCCATCTTCTATTTGAGTCATTTCTTCTAAACTTTCTTTGCTAAGGAGCTCACCTTTAAATAGTTTATTAAAAAATACATTCAATTCGTAAGGCGTAGATACTATGCCACCCCCTCCCATAGGAATACTCATGTGGGTTTCGGGCGATAATTGCAATTTTTCGAACCCGACGTATGATTGTGCCTCATTCTTTTTTGCTTGAATGGCTGTGCCTACTCTTGTACGCTTCAGTTTACAAGGTTTTGATATATAAATATTTACCAATTCTGAGAAACTTTTATTGGTCACATCTTCTGCTATTAAGGCCAAGAGTACATAGTTGGAGTTCGAATAGGAAAACATTTCGTTAGGACTTAATCTAGGTTCTTGACTCTGTATGATTTGTAATAATTCAGCTTTTGTTTTTCGCTGAGTATTCCACTTTAAATAATCATCCATCTCTGTAAAGTTGATGATTCCACTTTTATGGTTAAGCATGTTCCTGAGTGTAATCTCCGATGCATTGGGAATCGAGGGATAATAAATATCCAAAGTTTGCTCCAAATCCAATTTTGATTCTTCTTTCAATTTTAAAATGATGGTGGCCGTAAAGGTTTTGGAAATCGAGCCTATTCTATACATCGTTTGGTCATTGGGTTTTTTCTTTTTCTTTTCCAATATTCTGAATCCGTACGTGTTAGAATAAACTTCTTGACCCTTGTGAAATAGCGATACACTGCCCATTCCTACCTTGTTTTTTTCTAGGCTTTTCAAAAAGTCATCCATTTTTTTTCTATCAAAATCGGGCTGAGCTTGTAAGGCGATACTATACACTAAAGCTATTAAGATAAATACATTTTTCATGGTTTTCTTTTTTTTTAAAATAAGTTCAATATTACGATTTATTTTTTGGGCGTGCCCCTATGGGTCGGGCTATTCACTTCAAGTCCTCAAACATCCCCTATTTCATTAGGGGCTGTTTTGCGGGCTTTACGTTGCTATCCCTCACGCAGGCAGCTACCTAGCCACATGTTTATCGAGTTACAACATATTACTTCAAGGAGTAAATACCCCGGGATAGTGGCGCACAAACGGCTGTTTATCTTTTGGTATCCAAACAGTTATAAAATCAAATCTCACCTCATTGTACAAGTCTTTATATTCAAGATAGGCTTCGGCAGCATCTGCATACAAAGCCATTTTTGATTCATTTAGTGTATCGTGCACTTCCTCTACAGGGTATCCCGTTCGGGTTTTTACCTCAGTAAAAACCAAAAAATTACCCTCCAAAGCGATGATGTCTATTTCTGCTTTTTGCCAGCGCCAATTGCGTTCAAGCAGGGTAAATCCTTTGTCTAATAAAAACTCCGAGGCAAGGTCTTCTCCTTTTTTACCTATTTCATTGTGTTCAGCCATTTCAATTTCCAATTATTTGAGGTTACTGTAAGCTCTACTTCAGCTCCGTGTATCAAGGGCAATGCATCGTTTTGATGACCTATAGGAGCATCAAACGCAATGGGTATATCCGTACCAAAATGATGTGTCAATATTTGATATATATCACTTCCAAAAGGGGTTTCATTGTCGTGCATGTCGGTAAAGTTACCTGCAAGCACGCCTCTTATCCCATTCAATTTACCTGCTCTTTTGAGCCCATAGAGCATTCTATC
>CAYZUZ010000227.1:0-3036 GCA_964481795.1 uncultured Cryomorphaceae bacterium | reverse complement strand
GGATTGAAATTCTGTGATAAACTTTTGAGCAATAGCTTGATAACTAAACTCCTGCTCAGCGTACTTACGCAGAAAAGTGGGGTCAAAAAGCGATTCATTTGCGCAAATTTCGAAGGCTTGAATAAGCGCTTTTTCATCTTGTACGGGGACTTCAATGCCTGTATTATGATTCAAATAGTGAGCAATGCCCCCAACTCCAGTGCTTATAACTCCAATGCCACTAGACCAAGCCTCAGGTATTACACAAGGAAAATTTTCATAATTGCTGAAGAGCACCAAATAGCGGGCACTGCGCAATAAATGGGCAATTTCAGATAATGATTGTATGCCTTTAAAGGTTATATTTTCTTTGGGTATGCCTAAGCTATGAGCTTGTAATTCGTAAGGTTGCGTATCGCCATCGCCTACAATAAGCAAGCTGGATGCAGGCTTTGATTTTACATGTTCGGCAAATGCACGTACGATACCACTTACGTTTTTATGAGGATCAAATAAGGTAGAAACGTGAATAAAGGTATATTTTTTAGCTACTTGTGATGCGTAAAAAAGACTTGTATCTACCACGTTTTCAATTACTTTGAAATGGTTTCCTAAGCCAAAATGCTTCATTCGCTGCATCAACAAAGGTGTTACAGGTGCTAAGGTCTGTATGTTTTGAGCAGCCTTGCGCATGAAATACCTTTTCCATCGAGGCAAGTTTTCAAAAGCTCCATTGTGGTATCCTGTCCAATTTTCGCTAAGCACGATAGGTTTTTTGCGAATGCGTGGGTGCAACAAAAGCGGAAATACTTCGTGTAATATATGTGCATGCACCACATCAAAATCGAGTGTAGCTATCCATTGCAGTGATTGATACAAGGCTGCTGCATGGTGTGCCTTGCCAGGTGGGTGATAATAAATGCGTCCTGTATAACTCTTATTTTCAATAGCTTCGAAAGATATTTCGCTTATATTTTCATCTACCGCGATGTACAAAACACACACCTGAGCATATTGAGCTACCGCATCTATGTGCCGGTGCACAAAGTTGCCTAAGGTAGGATGTACTCTGCTGGGCAGCCACCCGGCAAGTGCCAAAATATTTATCTTATCCGACAATTAATTTCTTAGGTTAGCGGAGTTAAAATTTCTTTTATTATCCATAAAGGCCTTTGAATTCTATTCCATTTCATCCATTCGGTTTACGAATCTATTCATTTTGCCACGTGTGCCTACGCCATAAGTATAGGGTGGTTTTCCTTTTTCTTCTTTTCTACGGGCTTCAGGTTTGGTTTCCATTATAAGGGTCATAAACTCTTGGTTGGGCGAGTAAAACTCCATCACATTGCGACGGTATTGGAAAAAGAAAACATCTTTGCCTCCCAAATCTAAGTAAATGGTAATTTCATCGCCTCTGCGTTTGCGGGCAATTTCGATGATTCCGTTCACTTTTTTATTGATTTGGTATTTACCTACACTGCCTATACCAATATCTCCCACACTCAAGAAAGCGTTGGTTTCTGGGTTCCATTCAAATTGTAAATCATTGAAGCTAAGGGTGTATTGAAACTCCTTAGGCAATTTATTTGGAATACCCAATTGTTTGAGTTCTTCCAAAAATTTGGCTTTATCTTTATTATCCAAAATTTGATTCACCGCAGTCATGTATGCCGGACGGTCAATTTTACTTGCTGGCAAATCGGTGGCAGCTTGCAATTTATCGGTGAGTATTTTGAGTACATCGTTGTTGAAATGAAAATCAAAGGCCAAAACCATGTCAATGTCAATTTTGTCTTCATCGAGTTTGTGCTTGATTTTTCCAAAAGCTTCTAGTTGAACCTGACCGGTTTTATCGCCAAAGCCGAGTCTACCGTCGCCTGAGGTGATGCAGTTGCGAACATCTAAAGCCAAATAATTGCCTTTTGAATCTGGATTTTCGATGCGCTCGGCTGTAGTAATGATGTAGCTGAAGAGATTTTTGTCGTAAAACAGTTTGCCTCCTGCTAAAATAAGCTCCACATCGGCCCTTGAATTTTCATTAGATAAAAAGGCAGAGTATCCTGAGGTAGAATCATTGCTGATGTAAATGCCATTAAAAAGTCGGGCTTTACTCAACTCTTCAGCTGATTCGGGCAAATCGATCACGATATTCTCCGGATTGATAACACTTTTAAATGGAAACCAATTGGTAGAGATTTTTTCGCAACTCTGTTGAATCAATGTATGTCCATTGAAAGTGAGGTATTTATCAGTAGCTAATAAATCTACCCGACCATAAAACCCAAAATGAGAGCTCATAAAAAAGTTGTCTTCTTCTTTTACCAATGCCCTGCCTACGGTTTCATCTTCACGGTTTACAGTAATGCTTTCAAAGTACAAAGGCCAAGGGGTTTTCTCCTCGTCGAGGTATTCATAGTCGCCTGAAGCCGTGTACATATTTCTTCCTTTAATCTGACAACTTACATGGTCAAATTTATGAAATTTGTAGGTTCTATTAGCTTCTATTCTAGCTTCAGTAAGCAAGCGCATTTGAGCCTTTAAATCAATAACCACGTAACCTGTGTCGGGATAAATAGTAGCATCAGCCACCTCTATTTGATTGGCTTTGAACACTTCTAGGTAATTATCGAGCATTCTGAATTTTACAGAACCAGCTGTGTATTGCAAGCTATCTTGTTCGCTGTTTACACTCACCATTCGCGACGAAGGCATGGAACCTACTTTTTTCACCTCTATAGATTTTTCCATGATATCCCATCGGGCAAAATCCATGTAGGCTAAATATTGATGCTCAGGAAACTTCATGTAATCAGCTGGATTGTTGAGGGTAAAGTCTCCAATATTTTTGGTAAATCCTACATCGCCACGGGCATTATCTACAGTAAATACCCAAGGACCGCTGTCGTTGGGCCTTACTTTAAAGGATGTAGAATCTGCTTTTAGCCCTTTATTTAAATAAGCAAAATCTTTAGATTGTAATTCAGCATTGTAAAACTTACTGAGGGCGTTGCCTCGCAAACCGCCAGGACCCAGGGCTAATCGTCCGGTAGTTTTCAT
>CAYZUZ010000226.1:0-3053 GCA_964481795.1 uncultured Cryomorphaceae bacterium | reverse complement strand
ATTTCGACTTCTAAAGTATGGGCCACAAAGTGCAAAGTATCTAAAGTAGCACCATGCACTTGAGGTATGCATCTAAAGGAGTAAGGATCTTGAACATACTTTGAATCAGAGGCATCATAAGCGCTTGCATGGCAAAACTCCCGCATTCTTTCAGCCACCTGTACTTGTCCTTTGTGTGGCCTTACCCGCTGTATCCAAGCATCAAAAGCATCTACCCTACCCTCATAGCCTACCAAAGAACAAGAGGCGACCAAATCGGCTAAATAACTTATTTTAAAGCCATTAAAAACAGCATAAGCCAAATGTGCACTCATAAACTGGGTACCATTGAGCAAGGCCAAGCCCTCTTTTGCCTTGAGGGTAAGGGGTGCTATGCCCAGCTTGGGAAAAAGCTCCGATACCTCCACTACCTTATCTCTTTGCCATACCTGACCCAATCCCAACAAGGGCAAAGACAAATGAGCCAAAGGTGCCAAATCGCCCGAGGCACCCAAGCTTCCTTGCGTGTACACTACAGGTATCAAATCATTGTTGTAGAGGTAAATAAGCTTTTCTACCAGTGCCACATTGACTCCAGAGTAACCCTTGGCTAGAGCAAATATTTTATAAAACAACATCAAACGGGTTATCTCAACCGAGGCTATTTCTCCCAAGCCACATGCATGCGATTTAACCAAATTTTCTTGTAATTCTTCGAGTGAGTTTTCATCTATTTGCACATTGCATAGCGAGCCAAAACCTGTATTGATACCATAAATAGGCTTTTTGGATTCTTTGATTTTACGCAGCATAAAATCATGGTTGCTTTGGATGGCTTTTTTGCTTTTCTCACTGAGTTTGATTTCAAGATTGCCATGGGCTATTTCATCAGTGAGTGCTAAATCAATTTGATTTTCAGGATGAATGGTAAATAAAGGCATACAGTAGATTTGAATGCGCGAATTTACGTTGTGATCCTCTATTTACCCCGACCTTGCAATACAATAAGCACCGTATAAAGCAAGATTTTTAAATCATTGAGCAGGTTTACATTTTCTAGGTAAATCAAGTCATATCTCAGGCGTTGCACCATTTCTTCTACCGTTTCGGCATAGCCAAATTTCACCATACCCCATGAGGTAATGCCGGGTTTGATTCGATGCAATTGCTTGTAATAAGGGGCTGTTTTTACAATTTGGTTGATATAAAATTCGCGCTCAGGTCTAGGACCAATAATAGACATTTCGCCACTGAGTACATTGATCAATTGCGGCAATTCGTCGAGGCGGTACTTGCGCATGATGCGACCCCAACTCGTAATGCGGGGGTCGTGCTCTGAGCTCAGCTGCGGGCCGTTGGATTCTGCATTACAAATCATCGATCTGAATTTGATGATTTTAAACTTTGTGCCCCGGTAACCCACCCTTTCTTGTAGAAAAAATATTGGACCCTGGGAGGATGCTTTTACCATCAAAGCTGTGAAAATAAATACGGGAAAGCTGATAATCAATCCTATAAAAGACACCATGATGTCAAAAATTCTTTTGGATACACGTTGAGGCAGCGTGAGCGGATTGATGGGTAACTCTACCAAAGGCTCCCCTACACTTTCGAGTTTTACCTTGCCCGACAAAATATCGTAGGTATCGGGGATCATTTTTACACTTACCGGCTCGTTTTCAATCAGATTGATGATTTCTTGTACCTTGTCGTGTTCTTTGGATTCTACAGCCAAAATCACCTCTTGTACTCCATGTAAATCTATAACTTTTTTGAGCTCGGTATAATTGCCCATATAGGCGAGTTGTTTACTTAGTAAAAATTGAATATTGTTGTTAACGCTTAAGAAACCAATAAAATTGTTACCAGTTGTTTTTTTTCTTCCGGTGAGTTCTTCATAGAGTTCTACTGCCTTGGCATTACTGCCAATGATAAGCGTAGGAAAAGAAATTATTCTATTCTGTATCAGCTTATTGGTATGTGATGAAAGTAAAAACCGAAAGAAGTAAGTGATTGTAAAATGAGTGCTGAGGTAGATGAAAAAAGTTTTGTAATAATCTTGATAGCTGCTTACCCAATCATCTAAGAAGAGCGAAAAGAAGATGATTAAACTACCGGCAAAGCTGCTGCGGAAGGTGCTGAAAAGCTCTTTTAACCTAGATCTGCGAAGGATATCGCTATAGAATCCGCTTACATAATATACCAGCAACCAAAAGAAGATGATCAACACCAATGCATAAAAATACTTATGCTCCCAAAGTATAATATTTGCTTGTGTATGAAAACTATCGATATAGAATTTCCTATACAAGTACACAAGGGTATAAGCCATTCCACCTGCTAAGGCATCGGCTATCAGATAATAGATTCTCGTAAAAAATTCTCTCTTGCGGTTAGGGTTAGGGGTCATGAAAGTTACTTTAGGTGCAGAATCTTGATGTGATCTAAATAAAAAGACCGCTCAGGACTATCTACACCTGGTTTTACAGCGCCTATAAATAATTTAAAAGAAGAAGCTTCAAAGTTGCCAGATACTTCTGGTGTCATATTGATGTAAATTCTCCGCCATTCATCAGGCCGCGGATTTACTTTAACTACCGATACTTGAATGATTTGACTAGATGTTTGGGCGTAAATACCTACATCAAATTGTACATCACCTTTAAAATTCAACTCAGCAAAAACAGGGATGTTGAACTTAGGTAAATCATATTCTTGATTGCTTGCAAACTCTACCAATCTCTCGCCCTCACGAACATAAACTGCACCTGAAAACTCATTGGGCTCATTGCGCATTGGGTTTACAAACAAGTGATTAGGATCATTGGTGCGCTGCATGGTAGTATCAGACCTATCTGTTTTTTGTAAATTAAACCCCACACCATTAAAATCCTCTACCACGATCACATTTGTATTATCGGTATATGAGGTTTTGGGGACAGAATCCACAGCGGCATTAAAATAATAAATATTGCCCGGCTGGATATCAAAATTTTCTTCTATGGTTTTATAAAACGGATATTGAGATCGTTGTAATCGAACACCATTTTCGGAAATACCGGCCACCAAACTCA
>CAYZUZ010000225.1:0-3054 GCA_964481795.1 uncultured Cryomorphaceae bacterium | reverse complement strand
CCGCAGCCTAAAATTTCCAACCAACCGGTTCCTTTGGTTATGCGGTGGTCTACTTCGTTTTCTAAGCCCCAATACACATCTACCTCAGCACTGGGCTCAGTAAATGGAAAGTAGCTGGGTCGCATTCTGATTTTGCTCTTGCCAAAAAATTCTTCAGTAAAATACAAAATAGTTTGTTTCAAGTCGGCAAAAGAAACTTTTTTATCTATATACAAACCCTCTAACTGATGAAAAAAGCAGTGAGAACGAGCGCTTACGGCCTCGTTTCGATACACCCTTCCTGGCGATAGCACTCTGATAGGCGGTTTGTTGTTTTCCATTACACGTATTTGCACACTGCTTGTATGTGTTCTGAGGGCCATATCCGGATTTTTTTCTACAAAAAAAGTATCTTGCATATCGCGGGCTGGGTGTTCTGGCGGAAAGTTAAGTGCTGAGAAATTGTGCCAATCGTCTTCAATTTCAGGGCCATCGCTTACGCTAAATCCTATGCGTTCAAAAATAGAAATCATTTCATCCATAATCATGGAAATGGGATGCCTGGCTCCATTGGGCTGAAAACCAGCCGGCCTGCTGAAGTCGATCGACGGAGATTTTTGAGCTGCTTTTTCGAGTAAGTCCTTGGCTTCAGACCATTTGGCCTCAGCCGATTTGAGCAAACCATTGATTGCCTTGCCATGTGCTTTCTTTTCCTCCGGACTACATTGTTTAAATTCGTCCATGAGTTGTGATATAAGCCCTTTTCTACTCAAATACTTCAGTCTAAAAGCTTCAGCTTGCTCCTCGCCTACTGGATTTTGAAGATGTACCTCTTCTAATAATTGTTGAATCTTATCGTTGATATTCATAAAAGTAACCTTTGCTCAGTGATATCGTTAATTAATGCGTTACGCACTTATATTTGTGCTTGCAAAAGTCGTAATAATTAGCCTCATACAAAGCAAAAAGCGCGTGATAAAACGAACATTGTTTTGAATAAACGGCAAATTCACCTGCAACTTTAACATTTTGAATAAGATGAACACATTGAAAAATTTGAGTAAGAGGCTGATTATAGCCGCAATAAGCATGATAGCTGTGGCTTCCTGTGCGCCCAAAAAAGACCCTTACCGATTGTTGGTAACTGTAGTAGACCCCGATGGCATACCCGTACAAAACGCCTTAGTGTATTATGGAGTGCCTATTGAGGGCGATATCATTGAAGGCTCAGATAGAGAATTTATCTATACCAACATTGATGGCGAGGCGCTTTTTACCCACCCAGGTAAGGCGGTAATAGAAGTAATTGCAAGCAAAGCTGCCTACAGAAAATGCGGTGTTTTTGAGCTAGAAATGGGACTTACCGAAGTTATCATGACCATCTACCCTTGGGAAGACCCAAGAAGAACTTGCCAATAATTAATTCAATTATATTTCAATATGAAAAAAACATTTTTCCTTATTGCCATCCTTTCAGGTGTATTTTTTTTAAATGAATCATGCAAAGTAGAAGATCCTACTTACCCCTTTAGGATTAGAGTAATCAATGCGCAAGATGAACCCGTAGATTCTGCTTTTGTGATTGTAAGACCCAATGTGGCTAATCCGGTTAAGCAAGCCCTATTTGAAAATTACACCAATATGGCTGGCGAGGTAAACTTTCAATACGATCGCGAAGCTATTTTTATAGTACAAGCTACTATAGCCGATATCAACGGTATGCAGATAGGCTGCGAATACATACGCTTACAACCTGAGGGTGAAGCCTTTGTAGAAGTTAAGATAGAACCCACTACGCTTGCCGATGATTCTTGTTTTTAAAAAAACTGCATCTACAAAAACCGTTTTAATTCATTATTGCTGCATTGAATAAGAGTTTCTAAAGTTTAAATACAAACTAAACAGTTTATTTTATACATCTGATTAAAAGATGTAATACCACCTAACAGGTTGCAAAACCTATGAATCATTAGCCAAAAATTTTTAATGGTTTAAGAAATTATATACAATAAAAAATTCTAGGTAGGACAGCAGCGTGGATGCTTAACATGATTTTTATTGCTAAAAAATAGGGTCACAGTGCGAAAAAAACATGGGTCTCATGATCAGAACGCAAATACAATATTTTACACTAATAAAAAGAAAAACCACAAGGTATTAGATTATTTCAAAAAAGCTTTAATCATCTTTCAACGATTAAAAAAGTAGTGGTAAGTAAAGTGAAAATGAATGAGTCTACCATCAAAAAAGGAATTAGGCGAACCCAAAGAATAAGATCGATTTATACCATATGATGTTGAAATGGAAAAATAAGAATTATTCTCAAGCTGATATCTATATCCAATCACACCTTGAAAATGGGTTTTAAAAATATCTGTGAATTCAGGTTGAAGCACTGGTAAAGACGTTACAATTCCAAAAAACATCCTGTCACTTCCCCTTTTACCCAATTTTTTACTTAAAAGAAGCGGAATCTCACTAAAATGATATAATTCTAAATCAAGAGGTTGAGATTCCCAAGGAAAGTCACTTCCATTTATACTTCGACCTAAATCATAAAAAAGACCATTCATGTATAGGGCTCTATAAGATATCCCAGTCTCAAAAGCCCAATCTCTATTTATATTTATCAGTGCTTGGTATCCCAATAGAACAGACCCACATTTAACATCTCTTTCATCCAAAAAACCTATTGCTGAATAAGTTAAACCTGCATTAAATCCGTGAGTCACTTTTTTCCTTAATTCCTGCCCCTCTAATTTGTGAGTAAAAAAAGAAAACAACCCAAGTAAAACCATTGGAATAAAATATGATTTTTTCATAAGATTTTCTTGTTAATTATTTAGATAGAGGAATAATAAAATCCAAACGAACTTGCCTATTGAAGCCCCAATAATCAGACTCGGTTTGGCGAAAGTAAAAAGGCTCAAAAACCAGGTTGATTTCACCCTTGTAATCCTTCCGAAAACCCTTTGAACTGCCCAGCAATAAACGAAACCGCACTACATGATTGAGCGCAAGAATGGGCTGTGATATAATGCCATCGTTAAAAAATCCACCTCCCACACGGGCACC
>CAYZUZ010000224.1:0-3067 GCA_964481795.1 uncultured Cryomorphaceae bacterium | reverse complement strand
GAGCATGGGTAGAATCGTTTTTATCAACAAAAAAGCGCCTGAACCAAGGTGCAAGCGCTTTTTTGTAAGTATTTAAAAAAAAATGAAGGAAGCTTTATTTATGCCAATTCCAACTCTGCGGCATAGCTTCGGGTTTCTATCTTGGCTTGTAGCTTGTTGAGTATGCTGTACAATCCAAAGTAGGTGCGATTGATGTAGATGGCATCTTGCGGTCCGCGCGCACCTCCTGCATTTTTCAGGGTTTTATCTTTGCTGTACACTTCGCCAAGGTTATAAATTTTGTTGAAGTACTCATCGTCGCTAAAGTCAAAGGTTTCATGCTGAAAGGGTGTACCTAAAAGCTCTATCATTTCGCGCATCACACCAAACAAATAGTCTTTCAACGAACCTTGGTCGCTGGGCAATAAAAATTTCAACTCGAATAGTAATTTCTCAAAATCAGGCTTGGGCAGTAAATGTCCTTTGACTAATTTGAAATATTTTACATAGAAATTTTCTGGCAATTCTTTTACACACCCAAAGTCTATTACACCCAATTTTTTATCGGGGGTAAATAGGAAGTTACCAGGATGTGGATCGGCATGTACTTTCTTGAGTTTATGTATCTGATAATCGTAAAAATCCCAAAGGGCTTGCCCCATCTCATTTCTGAATTCTTGCGATGGGTTTGTAGCCAAAAATTTATCCAAATGCACGCCTTCTATCCAATCCATGGTTAAGATTTTATTTGACGAATATTCGGGGTAGTATTTGGGAAATACCACGTTGGTGAGTGTGGTAAATTCAGCGCCTATTTCATTACCTCGTTGTAATTCAAGGCGGTAGTTGGTTTCCTCAATCAATCGGTCTTTTACCTCGGCCACGTAGTGCTCCACTTCATCCGAGTTCAAATTAAACATCCTGATCACCACGGGTTTGATGATTTTGATGTCTGAGGCAATGCTTTCTGCCACACCTGGATATTGGATTTTTACGGCAAATTTGTTTCCGTTTAAGGTGGCTTCATGTACCTGACCTATAGAGGCTGCGTGCTTGGCGCTTGTACTAAAGGTCTCAAATATTTGCGTCGGATTTTTGCCCAAACTTTTCCTAAAGGTATTCATTACCAAAGGATAGGAGAGGGGTGGAGCGCTGTATTGGGCCTGCGAAAATTTATCGGAGTAGGCAGCAGGAAGCAAACCTTTATCCATGCTGAGCATTTGCGCTACTTTGAGGGCTGAACCTTTCAGCTCGCTCAAGGTATCATACACGTCATTGGCATTGTCTTGATTCAGTTGCTCGCGGCTATCGTCGCCCGTGATGAGTTTGGTGGCATAGTGCTTCAGGTAGTTGGCTCCTAATTTGGCTCCTGTTCCTACAAATTTTGAGGTACGTGCCAATCGGGTTACCGGAATTTTATTTTGTTCGTTCATCTGTTAATTTGTAATTCTTTGAAAAATAAATTTGCCAAAATCAAGGGCAGATTCTAGCGCACCTTTCTGAATCAGGTCGAAGAATAGGTTGACTGATTTTTCGATGGCTACATCGGTTTGTTCAAAGTTGCGGCTGCTGTCTTTGATCCAAAAGGCAAATAGGAGTAGAAATTGTGCCCAAATAAATTTGTCGTATTGTTCGCTTAGTTTACCACGGTCGGCTACTTCTTCATTGCCTATGGCCTCTATGATGATGTTTTTGGTAAAATCTTGAAATTTGCTTTTACTTTTGTTTAAAACCCTAGGCAGCAAGATGTCTCTTTTGCTACTACTGTTGAACTTTATCAAGGCAAAGCTTCTGTAATCCAATAAATTGGTAAAATAACTAAAGAAAAACGTGAGCATTTTTTCGCGTGCCGAAAAGTTTCCGTATTGCTCATCCGCCATCAAGGTATGGAGTGTGTGCTCCATGTTTTTTTCCCAAATGCTTTCTTCTAGGTGTTCAAATGAGGTAAAAAATTGGTAAAATTCACGCTCGGTGATGCCCATGTGTTTGCAGAGCAAAAATATACTTTTGGGTTCTTTTTCTTCGGTGAGGTAATGTTCTATATAAGCTTTGATGATGCTTTCAGCGCTTACTTCTAAGGTGGCAGTGGTGTCGGATTTTTTAGCCATTATCTAAATGTTTTTCTTTTTATAACGGCTAAGTATTTGCGAATGTTTTAGCCAAATACCTGCGCAGCTACCTTTTCTGCTACGCGTTCGCCATCCATCGCTGCCGATACGATGCCTCCTGCGTAGCCTCCTCCTTCACCACTCGGGTATAGCCCTTGTATTTCAGGGTGTTGCAGATTTTCTGGATCGCGGGGTATGCGCACCGGACTCGAGGTTCTACTTTCAGCGCCTACAATCAAAGCATCATCTGTAAGGTAGCCTTTCATTTTTTTACCAAAGGCTTTGAAGCCTTCTTGCAAGCGCTTGCCTATAAAGGGGGGCAATACTTCCAGCATGTTTACTGAGTTTAAGCCGGGTATGTAGGAGCAATCTTTGAGTGAAGAGGAGCTTTTGTTGTTAACAAAATCTGTAAGTCGTTGTGCAGGAGCTGTTTGCCTGCTACCACCTGCTTGCCAAATAGCTTGCTCCATTTCTTTTTGATACTGCAAGCCGGCCAGGGCTCCGTGTTTTTCGTAGGCTTTGAGGTCTTGCATTTCTATGCCTACTACGATACCTGAGTTGGCAAATTTATTGTCGCGCTTGCTGGGCGACATGCCATTCACTACCAATTCGCCTGGTGCTGTGGCTGCGGGAACTATGAAACCTCCCGGACACATACAAAAGCTGTAAACGCCTCTCCCCATGGCTTGGTGTACCAGTTTGTAAGAGGCAGCAGGTAGGTTTTCGCTGCGCGGATAGCCTTTGTATTGTATTTGGTCTATAAGGTCTTGAGGATGCTCTACCCTTACGCCCATGGCAAAGGGTTTTGCTTCTATTTTTATGTTTTTGCGAAGCAAGAGTTCATATACATCGCGGGCTGAGTGTCCGGTGGCCAATATCAGGGCTTCACCTTCTATTATATGGCCCTCTTGTGTTTTGATGGCTTTGAAGCGATTGCCCTCGGTAATGAGGTCGTCCATTCGGGTGTCAAAGTGTATTTC
>CAYZUZ010000223.1:0-3071 GCA_964481795.1 uncultured Cryomorphaceae bacterium | reverse complement strand
TCATACTTTTTGTCACCGAGTTTTAGTTCAAGTACTAAATCAGGATTTTCATTGGTTTTTGAATAAATACCATCAACAAACTTATCACCTGCCCATTCCTTTACATTTACAAAGCGCTTATCAAATCTCTTTACTATATATTTTTCAAAATCAATCCCATTCTTTTGGTTTAGATCAATAAGCTCTGTTTCTGCTTTGATCTTTGATTCTTTAAGTCGTGTATGCGCTTTTTCTAAAACAGTACTAGAGTCTAATCCCATGTTTTGAGCCGTATCTTCAATCCATTTGGTTTCATTGGGCGAAATATATCCATCTGCAATTACGGTATCAATTAGCGTTTTGATTTGATTTTCTGCGGTACTCTTGGTAAAATCTTGTTTTCCGTTTTGGTATATAATGATACCGCTTACAAAAGCAGCTGCTCCAAAAACCATTAAAAATATTCCCATTGTTTTTTTCATTTTTAATACTCAATGTGTGTAAACCTTATCCTCTTTTTTTCACCTCCTCGCTCATTTCTTGCACCTTTTGCTTAAGTGATTCTTTGTAGGCAATCATTTTATCTAATAAATCGGAGTCGCTGCTTCCTAAAATTTGTAAGGCCAGCAATCCTGCATTTTTGGCTCCATCTAAAGCTAGTGTGGCTACGGGTACGCCACCTGGCATTTGAAGTATAGAAAGTACTGAATCCCAGCCATCTATGCTGTTGGATGATTTCACTGGAACGCCAATTACGGGCAGGGGTGTAAGGGAAGCTATCATACCGGGTAAATGTGCTGCACCGCCAGCTCCAGCAATGATTACTTGTATTCCTCGCTGATGCGCATTTTTAGCAAAATCATACATTTTTTCGGGGGTGCGGTGTGCCGAAACGATATCTACCTCCGCTTCCAATCCAAACTCTTGTATGATATCTACCGCAGCTTGCATTACTTTCAAATCGGAAATGCTGCCCATTACTACTGCTATTTGTGCCATTTTATATTGATTTAACTTGTATGATGTTTTTTATTTCTTCTGCCTGCTCGCGCAATTCACTCAAATTTTTGCCGGCAAGGGTTATGTGTCCCATTTTTCGGTAGGGTCGCGTTTCGGCCTTGCCATACAGGTGCAGGTGCACATTTTCGTAAGCCAATAGCTGATGAGCACCTTCGTAATGGACTGGCCCTGAATAATCTTCATGACCTGTAAGGTTGAGCATGATGGCCGCTTGCGTGCTGTAAGGTGTACCTAGGGGTAAGCCTGTGAGTGTGCGCAGCATCAAATCAAACTGCGATTTGCTGCACGATTCTATACTCAAGTGGCCACTGTTGTGCACTCTGGGTGCGCATTCGTTTATCCAAAGGGTATTGTCTTGTAATACAAACATTTCCACTGCCAATACACCTACCATTTCCAAGCCATGTACCAATTCCTTGGCGATATTTTCGGCTTGTTCCAAGAGTGCTTGGGGCAAGTCTGCCGGACAAAAAACGTACTCAACCAAATGCGCCTTGGGGTGAAAAGCCATTTCCACAGCAGGCAAGGTAGCTATTTCGCCTTGTTCGTTGCGCGCTACAATCACCGCAATTTCTGTTTTGATGGGTGCCACCTGCTCTATAATTCCGGGTATATCGGGCATATTTTGTAAGTCAAATTCACTTTTTAGCAAGGCAACACCCTTACCATCATAACCTCCTACAGCCGATTTCCAAATCAAAGGAAATTGAAATTCAGGATGTGTAGGCAATATGCCTTGTAAATCGGCCCGATTGCTAAATGAAAAATAAGGTGCTGTGGGCAAGGATTTTTGTGTGTAAAAATCCTTCTGTATTTGTTTGTTTTTAAAAATCTCAATGATGTGAGGCTGGGGAAAAACCTTCACTCCCTTGTCTTGTAAAGCCTTAAGTGCCAAAGTATTTACGTTTTCTATTTCGATACTCAACACCTCACAATCAGCGCCAAAAGCCATTACTGTATGGTAGTCTTTAAAATCGCCTTGCACAAATTCTTTGGCCCCGTACTGGGCTGGTGCATCGGCTGCTGGGTCTAAAATTTTTAAATAAAAATCGTATTTACGAGCCGCTTCACAAAGCATTTTACCCAATTGACCACCACCCAGTATGCCTATTTTATTTTGAGTAGAAAAAAAAGAAGGAATCATTTTATGTTCGTTATTGAACCGCCAAAGGTAAAATATTTAGATAAGCAGACAGAATTTCATGAATCATTCCTTAAAAAATATTCCTATTTGAATATCACAATTTGCTTTTTATATAATAAAATCACTATGATGCCTATTGAATCGCAGTGTATTTTTGCCCCATCAAAAATAAGAAATATGGCAACAGATCAATTTACATCACCCGATTATTATCTATTGGATGAGCTGCTTACTGAAGAACACAAACTTGTAAGACAAACCACCCGCGAATGGGTAAAACGCGAGGTAACTCCTATTATTGAAGATTACGCCCAAAAGGCTGAATTTCCTCGTCATTTGCAAAAAGGACTTGCCGAAATTGGCGCTTTTGGCCCCTACATACCTGAGGAATATGGCGGTGCAGGCCTGGATTATATGGCTTATGGACTGATGATGCAGGAAATAGAACGCGGTGATAGCGGCATTCGCTCTACTTGCTCAGTACAAAGTTCGCTTGTGATGTACCCCATATATGCCTATGGCAATGAGGAGCAAAGGAAAAAATATTTACCCAAATTGGCCTCAGGCGAATACTTGGGAAGCTTTGGTCTTACCGAGCCCAACTATGGTAGCAACCCAGGAGGAATGATTACCAACTTTAAAGATATGGGTGATCATTACCTACTCAATGGTGCCAAAATGTGGATCAGCAATGCGCCTTTTTGTGATATAGCTGTGGTTTGGGCCAAGAATGAGGAAGGACGCATACACGGATTGATTGTGGAGCGTGGAATGGAAGGTTTTACAACCCCAGAAACCCACAACAAATGGAGTTTACGTGCCAGCGCTACAGGCGAGTTGGTTTTCGACAATGTAAAAGTGCCCAAAGAAAACTTACTACCCAACAAAAGCGGCTTAGGAGCACCACTAGGCTGTTTAGATTCAGCTA
>CAYZUZ010000222.1:0-3074 GCA_964481795.1 uncultured Cryomorphaceae bacterium | reverse complement strand
TTACTTACTATCGCCCAATATGATGGGCAATCCATCTTTGCCGCTTCCTATTACAATTACTTTAGAATTGGGCGATTCGGCCAACTTCAAAGTAGCTTCAATTCCTTTTTCTTTCAAAATTCTATCGGTAAGCGCCTTGTCGATGATGTTGAACGCTTCTGATTTTCCTGTAGCTTCAATTTTCTGACGCTCAGCTTCTTTGCGCGCACCTTCCAATCGGAATTCATACTCCAAAGAGGCTTGCTCTTGTTTGAGTTTTTTCTCAATTGCTTCTTGCAGCGATTTTGGCAAAATCACATCGCGAATAAGCACGTCGTCTAATAATATACCTTTGCCCTCAATCGATTTGCGCGTACGCATGAGTATTTCATCTTCAATAACTTCTCTTTTGCTTGAGTATAATTCTTCGGGTAAATATTTACCAATTACCTCACGGGTAGCCGAGCGAATAGAAGGTGAAAGTATTTTCTGATGATAATCGGGGCCTACATCATCGTGCAAATATCCCAATCTTTCTTCTTCAGGTTTATACCAATGCGAAACATCCACTTTGATGGTAAGACCATTTTTCGATAAAACTTCCATGGTGGAGTTAGATTCTTGAATCTTTACATCATATTTATAAATGGTATTCCAAGGGGCTATCACATGAAAACCTTGGTCAAAGATTTTATCTTTGTCCAATCCACCTCCATACAAACGAAATATAACTCCTTTCTGACCAAAATTGATGGTAGTAGTAAGAGAACCCCACAGCACTACCAAAGTGAGCAGGCCTATTGCCGAGGCAATAATTAATACGGACGCTTTTCTGTTCATTGTTTATTTGATTTAATTTTATAAGTTTAATAGTTTCCAAAATATCTTCTCAAGGCCCATTCGCCACTAAGAATCAGTAAAATAAGGATAAAAAGACCTTTGAGTTCGACCAAGTCCATCAGTTTTCTTTCAAATTTAACATAAGATTTTTCGCTAGCGCTGTTTTTCAGGTCTTTAATCATTTGGTCGAACTTGTCAATAGGTTGGTAAAATCCTTGGGTTTGTGCCGATATTTCGCTCAGCATGGCATGCTGGGCTAAGGTATTGATTTTTTCGCGGCCTAGGGTACTTACTTTAAAAAGCCCTTGGTCGGTGTAGGTTTCGTTGCCTACTTGTGCTTGAGCTTTGTAGGTATAGATGCCTTCAGATAGATCGTTTATTTTCAATTGATAAGATTCGCCTGCTGGAGAAAAATTATACTTGGTTTGTTTGCCATTTTCCTTGCTTAGCTCCAGAGTAATCAATTGGTTGGCCAAGGGTACATAGGAAGGGTCATATAAACGCGCGTCGAGGAGCACCTCTTCGTTTTCAAAAAACTCTTTTTTGTTCCTTACTTCCAGGTTTTTGCGTTTTTGATCGCTACTCAAATACTGTAATAATTGCGCTATTCCGTCCAAAACAGGGTCTTGACGGCCAAATCGCAATCGTGATTGAAGGTGCCAACGATACAATCCTTCGCCATTGAGCAAGGCTCTTCTGGGTTGATTATTTTGTACAAAAAGTAACCCTCTATCCAGTTCTATATTGTTTATTTTTTGCATGGCTACAGGGCTCCATGTGCTCTCTATATTTTGAGGGTTAAAGTAAATATCAAAGCCTTGATTGGATGTAAAAACTTGATTTAAGGCTGGATTTAAACGAAAACCAGCAAAGGTGGGTTGATTGAGCCACTGTGCTTTGTTGGGTTTGGCAGTGGTATTGCCTAAGTCTAAATCAAGTAGAGTATTTGCTACATTCCTTTGAGTACCAAAGCCCGCTATCAGCCACACGGCTGTTTGTTTGTGGTTTTTATAATAGTTGGCTATCTCATCCGATTGTGGACTGTGGGTAATGATGATGTCTACTTTTTCTTTAAAATCTTTTAATTTACTAGCACTGATTTCGAAAAGTTTGTAGTTTTTTGATTGGATTAAAAAATTCCGGATAACCCCCATATCTGGGTGTATGTTTTCTTGAATGAGCAGCACTTTCTTTTGATTATCAATCACTTCTACAAAAAAATCAAAGCTGTTGTCGCGGGTGTTTTTTTCATTGTTCAACGTAGAAATTTTTGCAGTAAATTTCTTGAGCCCAGCTTTACCCGCAGGCAGCATGTAGCGCTTGCTCCAGGTTTGATTGCTTCCTTTGAACGCTATTTTTTCGCTTTTCAAAACCCTTTCATTTTGTAATATCTGAAGTTCTGCTGTATTTCCTTGGGCTTGGTAGGCGTCTACCAATATTTCTACTTCAAACTCCGTATCGGGATACACAAAAGCATTGTGGAACACCTCGCTCAGGTTTAAGTTGGGGTAGCGCGTACTATCGCCTACGGCCAAGGTGTGTACGGGAAAAGGCAGTGAATTTGCCAAATAAACGGGGTCGATACCTCGGTTGTAAATACCATCGGTAATAAGCAGCAAGCCTGCTACTTCCTCCGGATTATTCCATGCTTGAACTGTGCGCATGGCAGCCGAAATATCGGTTTCTCCTTGGGTGTAATCTGCGGGTAATTCGGCTTTAACATCTCCCGCAAAATGTAGCCATTTTATATCATACTTGTCGCTTAATTCGCCTTGAGCATCTATTAATTTTGGCTTCAATTGCGATTGTACCCATGCCGAATCCTTGCCCGATACCATGCTGGCTGAGGCATCTATTGCTATAAATAATTTGGGCAGTATTTCCTCTGCTTTATTCAGAAAAAGCAAGGGTTTTAGTAATAAAAATAGGATGATTCCGTAGCTTACAAACCTTAGGGCGGCAAGTATTTTTCGTTCTTGTAAACTAAAATCTTTTTTGCGTATGCCCCAATACAGTGCGTATGCAAGTGTAGCTGCAAGTATGAGCATGGGCAAAAACCACCAAAAAGGATTTTGAAACTGTATAGAAAACAAGTATAGAAAAATTAAGATGCGTTACTAATTATGAATTTTCAATTATAAATTTTCAATTTACCGTCTGTATTTAAGTAAGCATACCACCGCATACGTTGATTGTTTGCCCGGTAATGTAGCCCGACAAATCGCTGCCAAGAAATAAACAAGTATTTGCAATAT
>CAYZUZ010000221.1:0-3076 GCA_964481795.1 uncultured Cryomorphaceae bacterium | reverse complement strand
GATACCCTTGGGCTATTTTAATCAGCCACGATTACTCAGCACCTAAAGAAAAAGTAGCCATTTGGGACGCTTACCTCAAGTTTGAAAGTTGGGTAATAAGCAATGGTTTGGAATACAGCGATTGGTACGAAAATAAACCTGGTTATAGAAGCGAAGGGAATGTAAATCAAAGACCCTAGTCAATAAGATTTTAGTTTTGATTTTTGATTGTTAATTGAAAACCGCCTTACAATTTTTTGTGAGGCGGTTTTTTAGTTTTATTGAGTTTTTGCTGAGAAATGTAATTTCTTTTAATCTCAAAAAATTGTAACTTATTTAAAAAAAAATCAAATCAATCACTTGAAATTATCTCAACCTCCTGCTAGAAATTGGTTTGCGATAAACAGAGTGCCATTTACCTACATCTACCAACACTTTTGAGAGCTACTTCAGAATCACCCAACCCTTCGCCTTATTTTGAATTTTGTGCGCCTCTCCTTTGCAATCGGGATTACAAAAAAGTTCTAACCAAGCGGTAGGTTTCAATCGTTCATTTCATTGAATGAATACATAAAACACCCTTATGAACAAATTTATATTTCTTTTTCTAATGGTATTGCTGACTGTAAGTTGCGATGAAGAAAACCAAAATGTAGCTACGAGAAATGTGGTTTCAGAAGACGGTAGTGTTCCGTTTCAAGAATTAATACTATTATTGAATATCAAGGCAAGTGACTCTACTTACTTGGTAGTCAAATCAATAGATTCGGTCAATTTATATGTAAATAACAGGTATTGGGCCAAAGTAAATTCGGATACACTCGATACTTCCAAAATAAATAAAGTGGTTTTAGGCAATACTTACGTTAGCTCAAGTAAGATCAATTATTTGGTAAAAGCCAGGCAAGATATTGAGGAATCAGAATTCACTACAGCGGGCGAATTTGCACAATTTCTCAATTTATCTTTGGTGTTGAAACCAGGGGAATATGCTTGTTTTGTTGAGTCATTTCAAATCACATTCAACGACAATACTACCAAGACTTATTATCCTTTTTTATACGAAATTTTTAAAGTTGAAAAAGATGTAAGAAGCGCCTATGTTGGTGAAATTGAATTAAAAATTGATTAAATGAAAACAATTAAATTAATAACAGCATTCTTGTTGGCTTCAACAATGGCCTCATGCTACAAGCCTGGAAAAATTCAAATTCAAAACAACGTAACCCAAGTAAAATTAGTAGATGTAAAATGGGGCGATGTTTATATAGCCGATGAATTACTACCAGGTGAGTCTTCAAAAAAAATCACCATACAAAAGTATGATCAAAAGCTGCCTAGCAATCAAAGGGTTTCATTTAAAATGACAGCCAATAATCAAACTATTTTTCTTGAAACTGAAGAGGAATATTTACTAAAAGAAGATGATGATCTTTTGATAATACTTGATAACGAAACCCAAGTACAAAACCCCAACGGTTGATTTTGTTTTTGAAAAAGCTCCATTCAGGTTTTCCTATTATTTTAGGTCAGTTGTATTATTTGGATCAATGGACCTTATGATTTCATTTCAATAGAATAATCTGTTATTTAGAATATTCACGATAAACAACTTATAATTTACATTTTATAATTGACACTCCGTGTTTGCACCCCGACGAAGGGCTATAGCCTGACGAAACAATGCCCATACAAAAGCCGCGCGGGCAAGAGCGACCCTAAGGAAGCTCCTTGCCCGCGCTGGCTGTGTAGGGCAGTGTGAGGCAGCTAATGCCCGTAGGCGGATCAGGTGCCCCCATGTAGATACAAAATTTTATTTATCTGTTTTTTGCTTGTATTTGTGGGCGGCTCCGTAGGCTATTCCTGCGGCTAGGAGTATGCTGAGGCCGCCATCTATCGGTGTAGGATTATCGGGCATACCGGGCTGTGCTGCCACTAGCAGTGACATGAGTAGCAGGAGGGTCATAATGATTTTTTGCATGATACTTATGTGTTTTGAGGTAATTTTTTTAGGTGTTTAAGAGGCGCTGAGTAGTTCGCTGCTATCGGCCAAATACAGTAAAAAGGGATATTGCTGATTGCGTGCGTTCAGCTGTATGCGCATGGGGGCTTTTGATATGGGATAGGATATTTGGGTACAGGTATCGATGAGGTATAAATCGCGATGCAGCGCCTTAGGTAGACTTGCGTGAATTTTGTACATACCTAAGGGCAAGCCTGTTAACTTTAATTCTATGCCGTATTGAATACTTTGATCGGTAAAGGGATTGTGTGTAATCTTGCTTTGGTGGGCCGTCCAGTACGCATTGGGCGAGGTGTATAGGTGTTTCAAGCGCACAAAAAAAGCGTGTATGGGTATTTTGATCCACTCGGGCTTTTGATCTTTGCTGTGGCCTGCATTTAGGGTATTGTAAAATACGTGTATGATGTTCATAATGTTATTATTAGCTTACTTTTATTTTGAAAATACCGCAGCTACTGATGACAGCAGCTGCGGCTTGCCTTGGTAGGCGCTTACCTCAATCAATAAGCACTTTAAAGGTTTTTCTAAGCTCTGGTATCTGAACTAGGTACACGCCTGCTGCCAGGTTGTGGGGCAATGTGAGGCTGTGTTGTTCATCACCAGGTGATTTGCTGCTTTGCATCAATACACGGCCTTGTAGGTCAAGAATCTGCACTTGGAGCTTTTGCTCGGGTAGGTTGTATAAGGTAAGGATTCCTTGCTGGGTGTGCAGGTATATGGCCGACTTTTCGTGCGCTTCTATTCCTACGGTTTTGGCTTTGGTAAACACTTCAAAGCGATTTTCAGGATAGTGGTTCTTGTGCTCAAAGGTGTAGTCTTGCACATCCAGACGGATGGTTTGTTTCAGAAAATCATCTTTTACGTACACTTCATAAGGAACATCAGCGGCTAGGGGAAGTGCTAGTGTAAATTGTCCTTCGTGTGGTGACTCTAAACCCATGCGTACACCTTGTTCCAATTGTGTTTCAGTTTGTGCATTGATGGCTATTTTATCGCCTGAGGCATAAGTAAATAGGTTCAAATGTTCCTCGGCATTTTTGAGTTTTACGGCATCGTATTCTTCTTCAAAAGCCT
>CAYZUZ010000220.1:0-3082 GCA_964481795.1 uncultured Cryomorphaceae bacterium | reverse complement strand
CAGAAGCCACCGCAGCCCGATGTGATGCCGAGCCGAACAAGGCAGCTACAAGCGAATGGCTGGATAGGGCCTAAATAAAGCGTGTTATAAGTTAAAATCGGCCGAAAACGATGCCCAATGTTAGATTCAAGGCATTTAGATTGCGAGCTATATCGGGGTTGTCGCTCGTGCTGAGGTTGTAATCGTAGCCTGCAAGTAATACCAACGCAAAAGCTGGGTGAAATTCGTATGATATGCCTGCAGAAAGGCTGCTGCGAAAAACACCAAATTCTGTAGATACTTGCAAAGGACTTACAACCCTACCACCGCCATAGCCAAGGCGTGCAAGTACTACGAGGTTGAAATTTTCTTCGAAATTCTTTTTGTAGCCCAAAAATACACCTCCTATACCTAAGTCTACAGATTTTGCTTCTGAAGTATTGCTACTGATGCTGCCGCCATAGCCAAAACCACCCAGTATGAGATTGCCTTGACTGATGCCTCCCATACCACCACTCATAAGGCCTAGATTGCCTTGATAACCCGTGGCAACTAAAGTGAATCCACCCCATCCAGTAGTTTGAGGCGGTGCATTTAGACTATCAGTTTGTGCCTGAATGCTGTAAGAAAATGAGCTTAATAAGAGCAAGAAAATTGGTTTTTTAAAATACATGGGTTTATTGATTAGAGGTTTAAATAATCTTTGAGTGCTTGTGTGTAAGCGTACATGGCAGACTTCCCTTTTTCGGTGATGAGGCAACGTGTTTGTGGTTTGTTGTTTACAAAAAGTTTTTCAACGGTGAGATAATCTTCTTGCTGTAAATTGCTGATTTGCACACTTAAATTACCTCTTGTAGCCTCAGTTTTGTTGAGTAATACATTGAAAGTAACAAAATCTTCTTGTGCCAGAAGCGCCATAATTTTTAATCGAAGTGAATTGTGAAGTAGGGGATCAAGTTCTTTCATTTACCTTGATTTTTAAGCATATGACCAGGAATCAAATAAGATGCTAAAACAGCCAAGGCAATAAATATCAATTGCAGATTGAAATCGACGAAAACAGAAGCTACGCCCAGTATCATTGCTATAATACCTCCGATGTAGAACGGTTTGAAGCGCAGTATGCCACCAGCAATGAGGGAAGTGTAGCCATAAACTGTAATGAAAATTGGGTAGGCTAGCGACCAATCGCGAAAGACACCTACAGCCAAAGTGAGCAACAAGGGGCCTATTAAAGCCGTGTATGTGAGGCTCATCATTCTGCTGGTGTACGAAGGAGATTCTTCTTTTTGCGAAATTTTATGCGATAATATACCCGTAGCAATGCCACCCAAGGGCATGAAAATAATCCATGCCAAATAAGGATGAGGAAAGTTACTGAAGGTAAGCAAGGCAAAATGAATAGCAGCCGAAACAACCACCAACCAACCCCAAAGCAGGTAAATGGCCGCTGATTTATTGACATTTCCTCTTGTGCTTTGCACCATTTCTTGAATGATTTGGAGACTCTCTTTTTCGGATAGTGAATGATTCATTCTTTTTGATTTTTATTAAACTGGGTGCAAATATAAATAAGTTTATTTTATAAACAAGTTTATAGTCTCTTTTTTTTATTTCCATAAACTTGCATCACAAAAAATGGGTTTTTTATACATGAATAAAATAGCAATACATTGGTTTCGCAGAGACCTCAGATTATACGATAATACAGCACTTTATCAAGCCTTGCTGTCGGGTTCTCAGGTTCAAACACTATTTATTTTTGACCGAGAGATACTCGATAAGCTAGAAGATAAAGCGGATGCTCGGGTGGGTTTTTTGCATCAGGAAGTGCATAGATTGGCTACCGAATTGCAGGCCTTGGGTTCGTCTATAAGGGTAGAGTATGGCACACCTATGCAAGTTTGGGAGCGCTTAGTAGAAGAATTACCCATAGAAAAGGTGTTCACCAACCGTGATTATGAGCCCTATGCACAAGAGCGCGACAAAGCCTTATATGAGTTTTTAAAATCAAAAAATATTGAATTTAAAGGATTTAAAGATCATGTGATTTTTGAGAAAAACGAAGTTTTGAAACAAGATGGTACACCTTATACGGTATTTACCCCTTATTCGCGTAAATGGAAAGAAAAATTAAATGATGAGCATTTAAAGTCTTATGATACAGTAAAGTACTTTAATAATTTTATACAAAATAGTCAAGGAGCTATACCCACATTAAAGGAAATGGGTTTTACAAAAACCTCGATATCGTTTCCTGATAGGCAATTGAATGAATCCATTATAGCTCAGTATCACGTAAACAGAGATTTACCAGCAATACAAGGTACTACAAGGGTGAGCTTGCACTTGCGATTTGGCACTGTAAGTGTGAGGAGGGTAGCAAAAAAGGGGTTGGAAATCAACGAAAAATATCTGAACGAAATTATTTGGCGCGACTTCTATCAAAAAATGATTTTTCATTTTCCGCATATGGTAGCCAATGCCTTCAAATCGCAATACGACCGAATAGAGTGGGAGCACAATGAAGTGCATTATCAAGCTTGGTGCGAGGGCAAAACAGGTTATCCGCTTGTAGATGCAGGCATGCGCGAACTCAACGCTACAGGCTTTATGCACAACAGGGTTAGGATGGTGGTAGCGAGTTTTTTATGTAAACATTTGCTGCTCGATTGGCGCTTGGGTGAGCGTTATTTTGCAGTAAAACTACTTGATTTTGAGCTAGCAAGCAATGTGGGTGGCTGGCAATGGGCCTCAGGAAGTGGCAACGATGCAGCGCCCTATTTTAGGGTATTTAATCCCCAACTACAATTGGAAAAATTTGATAAAAATTTGAAATATGTAAAAAAATGGGTTCCTGAGTACGGCACCAGTAGCTATGTAAAGCCTATTGTTGAACACAAATTTGCCCGCCAAAGAGCACTCGACCGCTACAAAGCAGGCTTAGACCAAGCGCAATAGGAGTAAAGCATCATCACTATCAAAGCTTTTGCTACCTTAGCCGGCTGTAAACAAATTTTAGAGGATTTGAAAAAAATATTCAGCTTATGCATAGGGATTTTATTGATCTCGTGCCAGCCTAAGGAAAAAATAGATGCCTTAT
>CAYZUZ010000219.1:0-3120 GCA_964481795.1 uncultured Cryomorphaceae bacterium | reverse complement strand
CTTCAAGAAAAGATACATCCAAGTCAAAAAAAAATGATTATAAAGAATTAAAAATTGTAGAAAAAAAAAATGTTGCAGTAGGAATTGACAACCAAGAATTATTACCGATTTCTCATCAATGTACATTTTATTTAGAAAAAAATGACGGTAGAACACATTGATAACTCAAATAACTAATTAAGACAAAGCAAAAAATTGCATTTGAGACGAGGCATACAGAAGTGCTAATTTGAACCTTTTATGGTATTTATTAAATTTTGTGCTTATAGATATAATAGTGCTACTAAGTCTTCTCTGTATAATTGCTTTTTCGCTACCCCCAAAGTAAAACCCCAAAACTTTCACAGGTAGTGAAATTGCTTTAAGCCCTTATTCATTTTCAAAGGTGGAAATTAATCGTTTCTTAATCTAAACGTAACCCAATGATTGCAATGCTTACACACGCCTACTTGTAAGTAAAAAATTAAACCAAAGATAAATTTTTCATAACATGACTGTGGTTTAGAGTTAACACAAAGCGAAAAGTTTTGCGGCTCAACAAACACAATATTATTTATGAAATCACAAAAACGATGTATCGAATGGCTTGATAGGATGTGATGAAGTGACTCAGCGGCTCACTTTGGTGAGATATATTACTTGCTTATACAATAAAGCTGGATTTAAAAGCAAACTTCTTTTGTTTATTTCTTACACCAAACCGTCCAAATCTCTGCGGTCTTTTTTTGTAGGGCGACCGAGTCCTTTTTTTCGTTGAAAGGATTTGGCTAGTTGTATAAATTCTTTCTTCTCCAATTCTACAGGCGGGGTTATATCTGTCACATAATCAGCCACCAAGGGCGCGCCTACCCTGCTTTTGGGCAGTGCTTTTACTTGGTATTGGTACTCAATACCTTCGCGTTTGTAGGTAAATTTCGTTCCTTCTTTTACCTCGCGCGAGGCTTTTACGGCTGCGCCATCTATATGCACTTTGTTGAGTTTACACTCTTCCGCAGCAAGCGATCGGCTTTTGATGAGCCGTACACACCAAATGTATTTATCTATTCTCAATTTTTACTTGTTTACTGCATCAACCAAATCTTGAAAGGCTTGTTTTAATTCAGCTTTTTCTTGTTCTGATTTTTCTAAATCTTCCTCTGCTATTTTTTGCGCTCTTTCGGCTGTGGCTATACCTTCTTTGAGTTTGCCTGTGCCCAATTGCAAGCGGGCGGTATGAAACTGTAGCTCCATATTTTTTGGATAAAGTGATGCACCATAGGCATAAAAATCGAGTGCAGCGGTAAAATCAGCGGCATTTTCGTAGCTATTGGCCAGCGAAAATATATGCACCAATCCGGGCAGCATGGGCCTGCCTAACAAAGCATTGCGTCCAAAATAATCCAATGAAAATGCCTCAAAGGCTTGCTTGCCTTTGTATCGCTGGCTTTTGTCATAGATCCACTCCTCCAAGGTGCTGGCGTAGGTGCTGAAATAATCGGCCAATACCCAAGGCAATGACATATTGTAGTTGCCAAGGTGGTTGGCATTCGCCATTTCGCGAAAGTGCCAACTCAGTCCGGGATGTACCTGTTTACTTTGCAGTAATTGATTGAGGGTTTTGAAAGGAATCAGATAGGTTTGTTCTTCCAAATTGGTACCGGCACTAAAATAGTATTTGAAATTTTTGGGCTTGGCAGCAAATTCTTTTAAAAAATCTTTCACCTTGGGTTCGTCGAATAGGGGTTCAAAAAATCCGCTGAAAGAGGCCGCAGCTTCAAAGTCGAGATAGCGCTTTGTCATAAGGTAGGAGGTGAAATAGGCCGTTCGCGAGTGCCCTATGAGCAATCTAGGACCCTTGGCCAGATATACCTGCTCTAGGTAAGGCAACAATTCATCCAACACAAAACCCTCTAGTCGCTGCGCACCTATCAGGCTGTCGCCTTTTAGTTTTTGATGACTGGTAAGAAAAAAACGTGTAGACTCATCAAAAGGAATACCTACTACAATCAACTCAGGTATTTGAGCATGATAACTCATGATGTTGATGGTTTGCATATTGTATTGGTAGGTGTTTACATTGTGCTGGTCAAACAATACAACAAGCGGAAAGCTCACCTCTTCTGAGGCTTCAAAATAAGATTGAGGCAATTGCACATCAACGGTAATAGAATCGCCTAAGTACTTTGAAAAAAAGGTGATTTTTTCTGATTGGTACAAGAAATCATTTTGTGCCTGAGCGGCCGTGGCCGTAATAAGTGTTACAATTAAAAGTAAATATTTCATTTTCATAAAGTTTTATTCCGAATAAAAGGACATTAAGTTCTTTTCCATTAAAGAGCAAATACATTCAAATTACTCCTCAGTTTTCAGTTTACCCATATCTACCTCCACTATTTTTCCATCGCGCCACACTACGAGCTTTCTGCCCTCAGCCTTGGCCTTGGCCACAAAGCGCTGACGGGCAATTTCAATGGCTTCAATTATTTTCTTTTGAGTATCTACTATGTCATTATTCATTTTTATGGGCTTTTATGTTCTTGTAAATCAAATCGTTGTATATGTTTAATTCAATCGCATTTTTTTCAATAATTGTTTTGCTGTCAAAATAATCTGAATTATCAATAACCATAACTACATCACAAATTTCAAAATAATGATTCATTAAGTTATAAAGACCTCGTGAATAACGCCTTTCAATCACCTCCGATGGGATATTGTGTCCACCCTCTTTGACGCGTTTGGCTACCCTTTGCTGAGCAAGGATGGGCGATTTCAAATAAAAAAAGACCAAGTAAACCTGATAGTCCTTCTGTTTGGCTTCTTCAATAATCTTTACAAAACTTTTGGTAGCCAAGGTAGTTTCAAAGGCAAAAACTTCACCTTTGCCCATCAAATCTCTTACCCTCGCCAACATAATTCTTCCTGCCTCAAACGCGACTTTTTCAGGTTGAAAGGGCGATAAACCACGCGCTATTTCATCCGCATTGATGAATTCTTTACAATCTAATAAATCTGGCAAAAATTCAAAGGAAGCGGTAGTTTTACCAGCTCCATTGGGTCCCGAAATGATGTAAAGTTTTTTATTTGACATAGGTTTTTATCTTACACCACCACATTCACTATCCTGCCGGGTACTACAAT
>CAYZUZ010000218.1:0-3167 GCA_964481795.1 uncultured Cryomorphaceae bacterium | reverse complement strand
TCCTATGGAGAATTACTTCGATGGGCAGGTTTTATATTGTTTGGATTGGTTACGGGCTACATGATTATTGCCAAAGGCATATCCATAGCCGTTTTGTTGATATCTCTTCCTTTTGTAATAGGATACTTTTTGTTTTTTTTTAGATATCCTAAACTAGGTATTTACACCTCATTGGTCATCAGTTTTGTATTGCCCATGATCAATAGGCAACTTCATTATATGGGCGTAAGTGGGCCTCCTATAGGACTTGGAGTAGATATTTTGCTAATTCTTACATTTCTTGTTCTAATATTTAAGTACTGGAAAAAAATTGATTTTTCGGCAATGAGCAATGATGTCATGCTATTGCTCACCATTTGGATGGCCTACATTCTATTACAAATTGTAAATCCATTAGCACATAGTTTCGCTGCTTGGTTTTATTCTATGCGGGGTATTGCATTGTATCAACTGCTCATTATTGGTCTTGGTTATCTCATTTTCAACTCGCGCAAGGATTTTTATGGGTGGTTGAATCTATTTTTAGGCTTTTCACTTTTAGGTATTGTATGGGCTGTGAAGCAAAAATTTGTGGGGGTATCTGGTGCAGAGCAACTTTGGCTCGATGAGGGTGAGTATGTGACACACATGTTATTCGGCAAGTTGAGGATTTTTAGCTATTATTTTGATGCAGGCACCTTTGGTGCAGCTATGGGGCATGTGTGTACAGTTGCAGCTGTATTGTTTTTAGGCCCCTACTCCAAGGCGCGAAAAGCTCTTTATCTAATTATTGCCTTGGGAGGTTTTTATGCACTTATGCTCAGTGGTACACGTGGAGCTTTGGCTGTGCCGGGGTTAGGAGGTATCACATTTTTGGTTATGTCCAAAAACATCCGCATGCTTTTGTTAGGTGGCGGCATCATGCTTTCTGGTTTTGTGTTTTTGAAATACACCACCATCATGCAAAGTAATTATGAAATAAATAGATTGCGAACGGCACTAGATTCGGATGACCCCTCGCTCAATACCCGCAAACGAAACCGCGCTCGACTTACCGAATATTTAAGAGGCAAGCCAATAGGTGGTGGCGTGGGTACTGTGGGTAGTTGGGGGCAGCGTTTCTCACCCGGCACTTGGCTTGCCGAGTTTGAACCCGATGGACTCTATACCCGCATTAGGGGCGAAACAGGATTGATAGGCAGAAATTATTATGTGCTCATGTGGATATATATCCTTTTTAAAGGAATAAGATGGGTATGGAAAATGCCCGATAACAGCGAAGAAAGGAACATAGGAATGGCACTAATGGCAGGATATGCAGGGGTGTTATTGGCCAATTATGGCAATGCTGTGCTTACGCAGCACCCCATCAGTTTGGTTTGTTTCTTGTCAATTTCAACAGTAATGACCATGCACCGCTGGAATAACCCTACCTTACCTTATAAAGACAAGGAAGACTAAACAATTCTCAAACTCAATAGGAAATACATTTTACTTACTCATTACTCAGTTTACTCATTATTATATATAAGTTAAGATTATTTATTATAAATTTGAGTTTTTAAAAATGCTTAGCCTAGTGAAAAATTTATACATATTAATTCTTTTGGTTTTTGGTTTTTCAAAAACAGGTATGGGGCAAATTGTACTCGACAATACCTCCTCTCCCAACTACCAAAATCCTTATTGGCTTGCCAAATTTGTATTTGTAGAAGACCCAAGTATGGTTTATTGGTTTGGCTTGCCTAATCAATTACCACCCAACACCAACCAAGTAGGCTTATTCAATGGAGTTAATACCAATATTGGCATAGATACGGGTATAATCATGGTAACAGGGCCCATCAACGATGCATTGGTAGGTGGTAATGCGAACGGACCACTTTTAACCACCCCCGACCCCAACTTGGCCTTACTCCAACAGCAAATGGGTTTAGGTAATGCCAATTTGAATAATTTGACCCGCATGGAATTTGATTTTGAAGCTTTTTCAGATTCTATTGAATTTGAATATGTTTTTGCTTCAAAAGAATACACAGGCTACACATGCAGCAATTTTAATGATGTATTTGGCTTTTTCCTTACCGGACCAGGCATCAATGGCGTAGCAGGAATGAGCACTCAAAACGTGGCACTTATACCAGGTACTACCACACCTGTAGCTATCAATACGCTCAACTCTGGTTTTCCGGCCAACAACTCCATTTGCCTTGCTGCCAATCCAAACTATATGACTCACTCTGTATACTTCAATAGCTCACCTACAGGTACCTCTTACAATGGCATGTCTGTTCCGCTCAAAGCTGTTGCTCAAGTACAATGTGGTCAATTTTATAGAATGAAGTTGGCTATTGCCAATATGAGCGACAACATACTCAACTCAGCGGTATTTCTAAAAGCTGGTAGTTTCAAAAAACCAACACTCAATATTGTAACTCAAAGTAATATGAGTAATATTACAGGCGATACCACCGTGGTTGAAACATGTGGACCGGCATATGTGCTATTTCAGCGTGATGGCAATATCAATGATACCTTAGTGGTAAAGTACAATGTTTCAGGTACTGCGCAACCGGGTGTAGATTATGTACCACTTTCTGATTCATTGATCGTATTACCAGGTGTTACCCTCGATTCTATTGAAGTAATTCCTATCAACAACGGACTAACTCAACCGCTCCGAAGCCTCAATATTGAATTTGTAAGTTTAAATTCTCGTTGTTACATATACCCAATGCCAACAGGTGGGCAAGTAACTCTGTGGATCAGTGACCCCCCTACCCTATCTGTGGATATCAATAACTTTGGTATTGATAGTGTAGGCTGCAATGGTGATTCTGTTCTATTAGCAATTAATGCTACTGGAGGGGTTGTAGGGCCAAATTTTTGGTGGGCCGATTTAGATACCAATGCACAACGCTGGTTTATAGTTCAAGGAGATACTACGATAAAAGCCTATGCTATTGATTTTTGTGGTATGGATACTGTAGAGGCCTCTATTTTTATTCGAGGTGCTCAGGCCAATCCCCCCATCATACAAGTAGAAGATTATTATATATGTCCGGGCGAAGAAATCCAAATACAAGCCTATGTAAGTGGCGGTATTGAGCCATTGACTTACAATTGGATCGACGGATTGCCGCAAGAAACGCGAAGAACTGTATTGCCCAAGGATACCTCTGTTTACA
>CAYZUZ010000217.1:0-3183 GCA_964481795.1 uncultured Cryomorphaceae bacterium | reverse complement strand
TATAATATTGCTTAGCAGTTTCAAAAGCCTTGCGCTCTAATTTTTTTCTCAATTCGATGATGTACGTATTGGCTTCTTCCAATAATTCGCTATTGGGATATGCATTTACAAACAACTGCAATTCGTTGATGGCTTTGAAAGTATATGCTTGATCGAGCGAATAAGGGGGTGATTCTTTGTAGTAACACAATCCCGTAAGGTAGGTTGCTTCTTCAGCCTTGGGATGCCTTGGAAAGGTTTTATAAAAGTTTTTGAAGTGGTATCCGGCAAGTAAATAATCATTGAGCTTGTAATTGGTCATTGCGTAATAATAATATACCTCTTGACCTTGCTGTGTGCCTCTATATAAGTTCGATAACTCATCAAAAATTGGGAAGGCTTTGTTGTATTTACCCGCTTCATAATACTTTACTCCCATCTTGAATTTATACTCCAAGTCGGTTGATTTCATCACCTTGCTATACTCGCTACATGCAAGCAGTGCAGATACAAAGAAACTGAAAATCAGTAATTTTTTTATTCGTAAAAACATTTTGCAAAAGTATTAAAAAATCCGGCACAGAAACTATCCCTATGCCGGATTGATTTTTTTAACGAAAAATAAGTGATTTATTGCGCAGCAAAGTTTTTGTAAAACAAGGGTATGGTTTCAATTCCTTTGAAGTAATTGAATAAACCATAGTGTTCGTTGGGCGAATGTATGGCATCGCTATCAAGACCAAAGCCCATGAGGATGGATTTGGCACCTAACTCTCTTTCAAATAAAGCCACGATAGGAATGCTACCTCCTGAACGTACGGGTATGGGTTTTTTGCCAAAAGTAGCCAGCATGGCATCGCTAGCTGCTTGATATGCTTTGCTATCAGTAGGGGCTACATAAGGATCACCTCCATGGTGAGGAGTTACTTTCACCTTTACGCTTGTGGGAGCTATTTTTTCAAAATGCTTGGTAAAGAGTTCAGTAATTTTATCAGGTTCTTGGTGTGGCACCAATCGCATGGAGATTTTTGCATAAGCTTTGGAGGCAATTACTGTTTTGGCACCTTCGCCTGTGTAGCCACCCCAAATGCCGTTTACATCTAAGGTAGGTCTTATGGAAGTTCTCTCGGGAGATGTATATCCCTTTTCGCCCCAAGTATCGCTTAAGCCAATCGACTTTTTAAATTCTTCGTCGCTGTGAGGGGCTTTTCCCATCTCATCGCGCAGTTCTCTGCTCAGCTCCTCTACATCATCATAAAAGCCATCTATGGTAATATGGTTGTTTTCATCGTGCATGGAGGCGATCATTTGTGCCAAAATATTGATAGGATTGGCCACGGCACCTCCATAAAGTCCTGAATGCAAGTCTCTATTGGGTCCTGTAACTTCTACTTCTACATAACTTAATCCGCGAAGACCCGTGCAAATTGAAGGAGTATCGTTGGCTAAAATACCCGTATCTGATATCAAAATAGTATCGCACGACAATTTTTCTTTGTTGTTGCGAACGAACCAACCGAGGTTGTCGGAGCCCACTTCCTCTTCGCCTTCAATCATAAATTTCACATTGCAAGGCAGCGCATCTAGCTGCATCATTACCTCAAAGGCTTTAACGTGCATGTACATCTGCCCTTTGTCGTCGCACGCACCACGCGCAAAAATGGCTCCATCAGGATGTAGTTCTGTTTTTTTAATTACAGGCTCAAAAGGACCTGATTCCCACAGATTAAGTGGATCTGGAGGTTGTACATCGTAATGACCATACACCAATACAGTGGGTAGATTTTTATCTTTAATCACCTCGCCATAAACAATGGGATAGCCCGGGGTAGAACAAACCTCTACTTGGTGAGCACCCGCTTCTTTCAATCGCTTGACCACTTCGTCGGCCGTATTGAGCACATCCTGTTTGTAAGCAGGATCTGCACTGATGCTAGGCATCCTCAATAAATCAAAGAGTTCATCTAGAAAGCGTTGTTTATTGATTTCAATATAATTTAAAATTGCTGTGTGTTCCATTAAAATAAAATTTGATTACTAAAAGACGCACAAAGCTACTCTGCGTTGCATCAAGTAAAAAATTCAATTGACTTGGAGTCTTGTTAAATTCTAATACCTACACTTATTCCTGCGCGTATATCGAGCCTAAGCAAAAAAATAACTTCTTCTCCATTTACATTTTGTACTCCATTGGTGTATCGCAAATCATTATAAAAAACATAACCAAAACCCATCCAACCGGAAATAATGAATATGTCTTGAAGATTCCAATTTCTGCCAAAATTTAGCCCTACGGAAGTGCGGGTATGCTTTACATCAAAACTGTAAGCAGGACCTTGAAGTGTAGTAAAGGTATAAGCGTTATCAGAAGTAGCGTACCTACTGTATTTGAGGTAAAGGCCTGCCCAATTGGTATTGTCATCCTCGGGTTTTGCTACAAATCTAAACTCAGGTGCCAAATAAAATCCTCTGTGGATAGGATCGCTGAAATTAGATGTAATGGTGATTTCTTCGGGCATTGTATACTCTAACTTTGTAACAATACCAAGGGTCATTCCCAATGAAAAGGGCAACTCTGCGGCATTATAAAAATAGGCTCCACTGTAATTATCAAAGGCAAAAAGCACGGGATTGATTGTGATTTCGTGCGATTGTCCTCTGCAAACCAGGCCGTTAAGCATCATTGCTGATACAAAAGCTACAATTTTTAATTTCATAACTGTAATGATTTTTGAATTACAATATTACTTTTATTTCTAAGGAGGTGTAGATAGTTTGCTTAGAAATTTATTAACAAAAAGCCAATTTAGGCTTCGGTGTAATGGATACACTCAATTGCAAAACATTTATTTGCTATTATTGCTATCCCAATTTGTCGTGTTTAAATTAAATTAATATAAAATATATCCAAAATGACTGCACCCACAAGACTTTTCGATTTTCCTTATTATCAGCTTAAAAACAAGCCTTTAGCCAAATCATTGGTCAATAAAATAAATGGACAATGGCAAGGAATCAGCACGCAGGAATACATAGACCGCGCTAGTTTCCTTTCTTTAGGATTGATAGAAATGGGCTTGCAAGCCGGGGATAAAATCGTGATTATATCTACTAACAATCGATATGAGTGGAATATTTGCGACATAGGTATATTGCAGGCAGGCTGTATTGATGTACCTGTATATCCTACAGCCTCCGAAGATG
>CAYZUZ010000216.1:0-3186 GCA_964481795.1 uncultured Cryomorphaceae bacterium | reverse complement strand
GCTGTTGAGTAGAGTGTTTAGTCCAAAGTTGAAATCGCTATAACCCATACTTTTTTTGCGCTTTTTTTCTTCAGCTTTCGCTTCAGCTTTTGCATCTTTTTTAGGTGCCTTTATTTTTAAATTGAGCTCATTGAAATTTTCATCGGTGGTATCCACTTTCATTTCAAATGTTTTATCACGAGTAATTACGATGTTTTTGTCACCATTTTTTTCAATGTAATTTTTAATCGAATCTACTTGATTAGGGTTAAGTGTTTGTGCTTGTTCGCTTTGCTGAGCTTGAGCTGCATTAATGGCTTCTTTAAGAGCTTTGGAAAGTTCTTCATCGCTCAATTGATCAGCCGATTCTATTTTTATATTGTACACGCCTTCTACAATTTCTACTTCTATGGTAGGATTTTGTGCATGTGCTTGCAATCCTAATACCAGGGCAGTTGCGAGGGCTATTTTAGTCCAAATTCTTTTCATTTTGTACTTAGTTTTAAAGGTTTTTTTTAGTTTCTGTTTAAAAATTGATTTACGCCATTGCGTACACTAGCTAGGTTGAGATTGCGCGCTTGATCTGCCAGTTCAGCAATAGGTTTTGGGGCTTCTACTTGTTCTCCATTTTTAAAGTTTCCCCATTGTGTACCTGCATATTGGTATACTTCTTCAAATGTTTTTATTAATTCTTGGTCGCTTTTTTCTTGTGGCTGTGCAGGACTCACTTGGGCTATTGCCTTTTCATTTTCTTCTATGATGATGGTAAATTTCATTTTTACACGGGTGCTGCTTTTTTCATCATGTGATTGGTTGGCAATACCTTGAGGACTTTCCACTTCAGGATACTCCGCCACAATACTTTCCGTTTTCGTTTTTTCTGTCGATTTTTTTTCTGGATTTTTGGGCAATGTGCTTGTTTTGTGTTCACTAATAATGGGAGCCACTGCAAAATTTTCTATGGTTTCTGATTCTTGCTCAGTCATATTGGGTACAAATACTCTGGGTTCATACACCACAGGGTTTAATTCCTGGTTTTGAACTTGGATAAAAAGCGCAAAACCACTTACTAGAGCAGCTGCCGCTCCGGTGATGAGACTCACTTTTTTCCACAAAAGTGCTTTTTTGTTTTTCTTCAGATTTCTCTGTACTGCTTCAAAGCCTTTAATTGGAGGAGCATAGTTTTGCTCGCTCAATTGTTGTTGAAATAATTCGTCTATTGGGTTCATAGTTTATTCGTTTTAGCTGCGTGTACTTGCAGTTGTTTTTGTAAATATTGTCTCGCACGGCTCAATTGTGATTTTGAGGTGCTTTCGCTTATTTTTAGTCTATCTGCTATTTCTTGATGACTGTAACCTTCAATGGCATATAGGTTAAATACTGTTTTATATCCCAAGGGTAGGGCATCTATCAAACTTTGCAAGTAAGCTTGGCTGTAGCTCGATTGTATGGGATCATGATTTTCCTCGGCATGCTCTTCGAGTTGTACCATCCATATGCCTTTTTGTTTGCGTATGCGATCTAAGCAATCGTTTACTGTAATTCTGCGCAGCCAAGCTTCAAAAGGCCCATCAGCTTTGTATCGGTCTATATGTTGGAATGCCTTGGTAAAGGAGCAGATGAGTGCATCTTCAGCTTCGGCTAAATCCTGCAAGTATCTCCTGCATACGCCCATCATTTTTGGGGCAAAGTGGTCGTAGAGTTGCTTCTGCGCCAGCGAGTTGCCTTCTTTACATGATTGTATTATTGCTTCAATATTCACAGGTTTTTACCTTTTTGTTGAGTTGTATGCTTTAATGACCGCATATTTTTCACAAAGGTTGCTTCGCTTGCAAAAAAAAGGTAAATTTATTTTTAAATAAATGATATTGAGGGTCTTGTGATTTGGTGCATCAATGGATATTTCTGTTATGAAAGCAAATTTGGCGCTCAATGAGCGTGTACTAAGCCTTGATATATGAGCTCTACATTGTGCTCAAATGCACCAATAAGTGTGTGATGACCTTGTGATTCGGATCCTAAGGCATCTGAATATAATGTACCTCCTTCTTGTACTTGATGTCCCTGAGCTTTGCACCCTTCTATCACAGCGTACAGAGCTTTGGGCGAAACAGAGTTTTCAGCAAATAGCGCAGGGATTTTATTGTTTACCATCGTTGTCACGAGTTGGTCTATTTCTTTTATGCCAAAGTCTGACGCGGTAGAAATACCTTGTAAAGGCAGCAGCTGAAGACCATAAGCTCTCCCAAAATAACTAAATGCGTCATGGGCGGTAACTAAGTATCTGCTGTTTTGAGGTATGTTTTCTAGTTTCATTTTGGCTGCTTTATGAGCAAGGGCCAATCTATTTAGATAATTTTCCAATCGGGCTTCCATTTGTTTTTCGTGGATGGGGCTTGTGGCAAATTGCCATATCAATCGGTTGCCTAAATATTCAACTGCGTTGCCCCAAAGCTCCAAATCAAACCAAATATGAGGGTCAAACGACTGTTCGTCAGCGGCTATGAGTTTTTGTTGACCCATGGCTTCTGCTACGGCATAGGCTTTTTTATCGGCCTGCATTTTATGTAGTATGTCTGCTAATTTTCCTTCTAGGTGCAAACCATTATACACCACTAGATCAGCCTTTTTCATCAGTTGAACATCGCCTGTGGTGGCCTTGTACAGGTGCGGGTCTACGCCTATGCCCATCATTGCCTTTACTTCTATTTCATCGCCTACTACTCCGCGCACGGCATCGGCTATAATGCTTGTGGTGCATACAATCAATGCTTTGTCTTCATTTTGTTTTTCTTGCGATCCGCATCCTTGCAGTAGCATTATTATAGATACTACGATCCATAGTCGATATAAAATTTTGGTCATTTTTCAAGGTATAATTGGATGCAAAAATACTTATTGATGCTTTAAAATTAGCATTGACCAAGTTTTAAGTTTGAAGCGTCTAACTTTTTATAGAATTTCCCATTCTTGTGGCACAATCAAGCCTTGTTTCAAGGGTATGCTTACTTTTTGATAAAAATCAGAGGGATGCTCCAAAACCTCCATGTCCCCAGCATGCAGCAATCTATCAGAGGCTATGCCTTCGCTCCAGATATTTACTCTTAGGCTATACGGCCCTGCTATCAACTCTAACGAGGGTGCTATGCACCTTAATTTCAGTTTTTTAGAGCTAAACGCCAAAGGATTTTTATTAAAAATAGGATT
>CAYZUZ010000215.1:0-3194 GCA_964481795.1 uncultured Cryomorphaceae bacterium | reverse complement strand
AGATAAGTACTCCCAGCTCATAGTTTACTCCAGGATTTATCGGCCCAATATACTCTGTAAAAGCCATTTTTTGTGTGTATTTGCTTACCTTTTGCAGCAAAGCATCTACCACGGCCTGCTCATCTATACTATCGAAGTAGCCAAAGTAGGCTTTATTTGATTTTTCATGAATAATTGCGGCTATTCTACCCACGGACTCTCCATCTTTTAAAGCCAAAAACATCATAAAAGAAGCGACTTTCCAATAGGGGTTTTTGTTTTTGTCAAACACCTGTTTTTCAAGCATATTTACTTTCGGAACATAAGATTTATACCCTAGGTGAATCTTATGCGGAACTTGAAAAAATTGAGCCAGTTGTTTTTTGTTGGAAACAGCTATGATTGAAAGATTTGACTTCATGGTTTTGATTCTTTATATATTTTTTCACAAAGTGTATATACTATCGAACTATATCTGTAATGGAACGAAAATAAATCCAACCGTGGTCGGTTTCGGAGGAATTGTTTTCTGAATTATGCACCTCGTGAAAGTCGTAGGGCAGTAACTCAGATAATTTTCTTGGTAATAAAATATTCCAATAAACAAAGCGCGCATTCTTATTGGCGCCAGCTAAAAGCCCATGCGCGATGTGCTGGCATTCACCTTCAGTTGTATACTCAAAAATATTGGATAAGTTAAAAGCGTCAAATCGGCTTTTATTGTTGCAAATTTCTTCGGCAAACCCACAGTGCAATTTGATTTTGTGAAGTTGAATTTTTATCCTTTCAAAATTTTCTTTTTTCCAGGCATGGGGCATGCAATCAGCAAAATGACCTTTAAGCGCATAATGTAGGAAGGGATTGTCTTGACAAATTTCACTCGAAAAGTGTCGTTCGGTTTTTTTGAGTAAATATGCTCCTACATTCTCATTTACATAACTAAAAAAATAGGGGTCAGGAGCTATGCGTTTTAGGACGGTATTGCTAAAAAATAAACGAAATAAAAACCTCCACCATGGAGTATTCCAAAGGTTTTCATATACCAACTTTTGTTCATTGGATGACTTTTTTTTCAGCAGAATATTTACTGCTTTTCTACTATGAATGAATGGTCGGTAGTATTTGGCAAAAAAATGTAGATTCTTTTCTAAACGCGCTTGAACTACGAGACCATTATCAATAATTTTTCTTTTTGAATCCCAAAACGCCTTGGCATTATCAGATAAATAATAACGCAGCTCTGCGTATATTTCCCATCGCTGCTTACCTGAATTATACCCGAGAAATGACAAACATGAATCGTGATTGAGGTGTTTTATAGCCGCTATTTTTATCTCGATCAAGTAAATTTGAATCGGATTTACATCAACTACTACTACCTCACTTGGATTTTGGGTTAGCAAGCTTAAGGAGTTGTCGCCACCAGAGCAAATGGACAATACTCGCTTACCTTCTATTTCACCCAATTGATCAATCAAGTAAATGGGATCTTCCCAACAATTGCCATATCTAAAAATGAATGAGTCTGTTTTCACCATTGCTAAAACTGTATTTATAAACAAAAAATAATTGCTTCGAATATAGTATTATTCAGTAAATTTGTTTGAGTCTTACACAAGAAAAAAATTACATTTTAAAAAAACTCTGCGTCATAATATTATTTTGAAAGAAAACAAATATGAAGAAACGAGTGCTTTTAATCAGTCCTACTGGACTAGACCACGAAGGTAAACCCATTGTACAAAAGAAAACCTTTTTGCCTGGCTTAACGATGGTATAGTTGCTTACCTACACCCCCAAAGATAAATTTGAAGTAAAAATGGTCTCTGAAACATCTCAACCCATTCCTTGGGATGAACATTGGGATATTGTAGGCTTAACAGGCATGGGTGGTGCTGGTGTAGTAAGAGCGTATCAAATAGGTGAAATTTTTAAAAAACGTGGGGCTATGGTGGTCATGGGTGGCATTGCAATATCACTGTTTGACGAATCACAAACTCGGCCCTACTGCGATGTAATAATAAAAGGAGAAGCCGAAGATACTTGGCCTAGATTTTTAAATGATTATTTAAATGACGAGGTTCAGGCTACTTACGAAATGTTGCAAGTGCCAGATGTAAAAACCTTTCCTGCTCCAGATTATTCGCCATTTAACAACAAATACTACGGATTTTGGCGCCCAGTTCAAGCCACTAGAGGCTGTCCTTTTCCCTGTACTTTTTGTTCCATTTCTTCTTTTTTTAAACGAAGCTATCGCAAGCGCCCTGTAGAGCAGGTTGTTCGCGATGTGCGAGCCGCCAAAGCTTCTGGGAGTAAATACATCGCATTTATCGATGATAATATTGGGGTTGATTTCAACTATTGCAAAGAGCTATGGACAGCTCTTATTCCTGAAAAAATCATTTGGATAAGTCAGTGCAGCTTACAAATAGCAAAAGACGATGAAATGCTTCAACTTGCTTATGATTCTGGTTGCAGGATACTTTCTTTTGGGGTAGAAACGATCAATGAAGACAGCTTGATTCATGTAGACAAAGAGTGGAACGAACCTCATAATTACGACAAAGCTTTTGCCAATATCCGTAAGCACGGTATTGAAATTTCTACAGAAATGATACTCGGTTTGGATGGCGACGATGAAACGGTTTTCGACAAGACGTTTGACTTTTTGATGCGCAATCACATTGCGCTACCACGTATGTATATACTCACACCCGTACCGGGCACACCTATGTATACTCAATTAGATAGAGAGGGCAGAATTTTTGACTACGATATTCAAAAATATGTAGGCGGATCGGCTGTATTCCACCCAAAAAAAATGAGTGCAGAACAATTGCAGCAAGGATATTGGAGTTTATATCAGCGTTTATATTCCAGAAACAATATTTTCAAACGCTTGGCAGCCAATCCAGCCAGTTTAAGCCCATTTATGCGCATTTTTGTACTAGGAACAAATATTGTGTATCGCAATCACATTAGCAGGGGCATTACTCCTGGAATAGTATAAGAAACCTTATTGAAAAACAATGTAGTAATATATTTTTTACATGAACGAAACCAAGGATGAGCTCAAAAACATTGAAAATTTTGAGCAATTTAATTTTAGCTTTCGCCATAAATTAAACGACTACCTGAAGCATCAAGCCAATGGGAAATGTGCCAACAAAGACTTTTGGATTAAAGCTGCCTTGTATTTTTCTGCAATAATGGTT
>CAYZUZ010000214.1:0-3222 GCA_964481795.1 uncultured Cryomorphaceae bacterium | reverse complement strand
AAAGAAGTTCGCCTATTACTCAAGATTTTAAAAGTATTGAAATCAATACCTCTGGTGATTTTTACTATAAGCCTAGGGTTTTTTATGATGTGATTTTGGTAGATACGGGGCAAATTTACAGAGAGGTTTTGTTTAAAGAAACCTATAGATTGTTTAACAAATTAAGTCTGTTTAGTTCTACTGAAGTAAATGTAGAGGAAATAGAATTTTCTGAAAATAATGACACTAATTTTACACCACTTGTAGCTCGAATTACTGTAACGCCCAATCCCAAAAGTGGGTTTGGTACTCAGCTTGAGGTAACCAATACTTCGGGTAATAGAGGGTTTCAAAGTTCCTTGAGCTGGATGAGGAGAAATGTTTTTAACGGAGGAGAAATATTTAATATTAAACTCAATGGATCTATTGAAGCACAGGTGATTGGTGAGCAAACTGTAGATAATACTTTTAATACATTTGAAATAGGAGGGGAGTTTAGTTTACAGTTTCCTAGATTTTTATTGCCTTTCAACACATTGAATTTGGTACCTAAGCGCATGGAACCCAACAGCAGGGTTTTAATAGGGGCAAGTAGGCAAAATCGTATTGAATTTGATAGGATTATTTACCGCCTAGGTTTGGGATATTCATGGCGCGAATCGCCTAGAAAAACCCATCAAGTAGAATTAATGGAATTCAACTATGTGCGATTGTTAAAAATTGATCCAAGCTTTTTTGAGCAATCAAATTTTCTTTTTGGTTTCCGAAATGTATATATTTCAGCTACTCGTCATGTATTTGTTTACAATACTCAGAAACCTGATTACCAAAAAAGAGCTTTTTTCTTTCGCGGTATGACAGAGTTGGCCGGAAGTAGCTCTTGGATTATTGATCAATTGTCAGATTTACCCAAAGACACATTGGGAGTTTCTCAGTTGTTTGGCGTATCATATGCACAGTATGTAAAGTTGGAAGCCGATTTTCGTTATTATAAATATTTTACTAAAGATCAGGTATTTGCAAGTAGAGTATTTGCGGGTTATACCCGAGGTTTTGGCAATAGTTTTGACCCTGTTTATGGCTATCAACCTCCTTTTGAACGAAGATATTTTATGGGGGGTAGCAATGATCATAGGGCATTTACGCCTTACAGGGTGGGGCCAGGAAATAATCCTAATGCGAGGGGACAGTTCAACACGGCACCTATAAAGATTTTGTTGAATTTTGAGTATCGCTTTCCTTTTTATAAGGCATTAAAAGGCGCGGTTTTTATGGATTTAGGAAATATTTTTTATGAAGATATGACCATTCCAGGTACCAATCAGAGGGTTTCAGATTTGGTGCCTGATCAAGTATTGAATCTAAGAAATTTGTACGAAGCTATGGCCGTGGGCACGGGTATCGGCTTTCGATACGATTTTACTTTTGTAATACTGCGATTGGACCTTGCTACGGCCATTCACAACCCAATATTGCCCGAAGGGTCTAGATGGGTCAAAGACCCTTGGCGTATAAATAATTATGTAATTAATGCCGCCATTGGATATCCATTCTAATGGATTTAAAACCAACCTCTTCGGAGTCTATTGGTAATATCAGTGGGTTTTAAATTGACTAAAAACCGAACTTGTGGCAGATACGCTTGGCCACCCATACCAAGTGTATTTCCATTGGATTGTAAGGGTAAATATATTTCTGCAAAGTCTGTAATAAACGCCAGCCTGATTCCGTAGGCCCAATACAATTGCTTGGTATTATCAACAAATGCGGCATCGGCATACAATCCAAAAAATTTGTATACAGGCAAAGATAGGTTAGCAGCTGTAAGCCACTGCGAAGCAAATACTTGCGTAGGAGCTCTAAATCCTCCATCGGTCATAAACATCTGCTGACTCCAAATGCCTGTACTATCTGACCGGCCATAGAGCATATAGTCAAATTGATAATCGAGTGTGCCTCCCAATCCATAATTGTAGTACGCATTATCAATAGCGTTGTTGTTGTATAAAAACATACCTGCGAAGAGTCGCATAATCAACCATTTTTTATTGGGAAGCATCCAACGTTGATCCCATTGGCCATACAGTTTACCAAAATTAGACGAAAGCTCGAGCTGCGCATCTGCCATGATGGGGTTTAAAACATGCACGTATTCCCAAAAATGTCCTAGGTTAAAAATAGAATAACTAGCTCTATTTAAGGTAGATAAAGAATTTTCGTCCTCGGGTCTTAGTTCGCGATTGACCAATAAATAACGCACCCGGCTCCTGTGTATGTGTTCGCTTCGGGGTCTATTTTTTCGCCACCATATATTGGCCGCAGGCGAAATCCGATAAAATGCCAAATCTTCATCGTAATGAAAATATCGAGCAAACACGCCCATTTTAACCATTTGAACAAGGCCTTTGCTAAAGGGTTTATTGTAAGTATAACTGCCTGATCCAGTGATTTTTCCTGTGCCTGTAGACAAAAGAGGCGCTATATTCCATTCGTGTTTTTTAAGCAGTAAACCTCTGTTGTAAAGATTCAATCCCAATAAAATTTGATCATAGGCATTGTAATCGGCCATGGGGAAGAAATATATTTGATTTTTGGAAGGATTTTCTAATCCATTGTAAAACTGAAGTCGAATGGGCTCCAATCTTTTTAAGATGCCTTTGGTTTTAATTCCATTGTTGTGGTAATTGATTTCTGAAGTTTCAAATTGTGCATCAATCCTGATTTTATCAAAAGTATCGAGTCTTATAGGTAGCGATTTTTTACCTTCAAATCCTTCAAACCATTGGGTATAAACTATTTCACCGTTTTTTTCGCCACTGATGGATAGGGGTGCTTTTACGTTTCCTTTGTTTTTTATTTCTACTATTTGCAGATAGGAGCATCGTTCTGTTGAAAGTATTTTGTAGTCATAAGTTTTACTGGTACCGAGCAACTCCTCAAAAGCCCAATAGAGATTTTTGCTGCTTGTTGTTTCAAAAGATTCGCGTATTGCACTGTCATTCAAAGCTATAAATCCTTCTTGATTCATAATTTTTTGCCAAGCAGCATGAAATTTTTTGTCGCCCAAATAGCTTTTCAAATGCGAAAAGGTTTTTACGGTTTTTCCCTCCACCATACCTAGGTAGTTGAACCTCGGAATTTCTGAATAACTAGCTTTAGGCAACTGGTCTAAACCTTGCCTTGCCATGTATAAGTACAGCAATGTGTTTTGATATTCGTAAGGAAAAGTTTCCAGTTCAAAAA
>CAYZUZ010000213.1:0-3222 GCA_964481795.1 uncultured Cryomorphaceae bacterium | reverse complement strand
CCGGTAATGTAGCCCGACAAATCGCTGCCAAGAAATAAACAAGTATTTGCAATATCTTGTGGAGTGCCACCTCTTTTCAACGGAATGCCATCGCGCCAGCCTTGTACTACTTTTTCATCGAGTACGGCAGTCATTTCGGTTTCAATGAAGCCTGGCGCTATGGCATTGCAGCGAATATTGCGAGAGCCTAACTCCAAGGCAACTGATTTGGTTAAACCTATCATACCGGCTTTAGAAGCTGCATAATTGGCCTGTCCAGCATTGCCTTTTACGCCCACTACACTGCTTATGTTGATAATGCTGCCAGCTCTTGCTTTCATCATGGGTTTTATGATGGCTTTGGTCAGGTTAAAGGCTGAATTCAAATTGGTTTTAATTACCTGATTAAAATCTTCCTCAGTCATGCGAAGCAAAAGATTGTCTTTGGTAATGCCTGCATTGTTGATCAAGATGTCTATTTTTCCAAAATCTTTCATCACATCATTTACCAATTGATCGGCAGCAGCAAAGTCGGAGGCATCGGATCGGTATCCTTTTATTGTAGTGCCATGTACCGAAAGTTCTTTCTCTAAGGCTTGCCCACGCTCTACTGATGATAAATACGTAAAGGCTACCGCACACCCGTGCTGTGCAAATACCTCTGCTATTCCTTTTCCTATTCCTTTTGAGGCTCCTGTTATTAAGGCAACTTTACCGTCTAATATTTTCATAATTTGTTGTTTTGGTGTATAATAGTACTTGCTTTCATTAAACCCATAGAACGAAACAGAAATAGTTCATTTTTATAAGGTTAAATAAAATTAATATTCGTAATAAACTTTTACTTTTTCTTTGTTCAATCTTGTTATTAACCAGCGTTTTATGGTGATTTTTGTTTCATCATCTATTGATTCGGTAGATTTAAAAACCACAAGGGTAATCATGTCTTGATCTCCATTGTCGGAATTGTAGATGTACGATTCAGCATGCGAACATGCAATAATTTCTGGATAGATGGCCTTGAGTTCTCGAAGTAATTTTTCGCCAAGATGTTGAATTTCACTCTGATTGTTGGCTTGCTGCGTTTTTTCCTGAAGTTCGTTTTTTAAACGAACAATTTCTGAGTTTAAGTAGGCTACTTCGGAGTTTTTTTCATCTACATCGTTCAATGCAAAGCCTTGCTGAATGTTTATTTTCACATCCTGCTCTAATCCAAAATCTTGACCTTTTTGTTTAATTCTTTCTTTCTGTTCTTCGGTAAGTGCATTGCCACCATATACCAAGGAGATTTCTTTCTTACCAAAATCTATTTGATGTTTTAGCATGTAATTATTTTCAAAGTTTGTAACGTTAGAAATATACCGCGAGGTGTTTTCGTTGAATTTTTCCTTTTGAACCAACCCATATCCAAAGTATATACTGGGTATTATGGTGATGATTATTACTAATGATATAATTTGATTTACACGCTTTTTTTGAACTTTATCTACAATAGTGGTAATCGGGAATTTTAATATCTGTGAAACCACTAAGGCAGAAATAGCTATAAATACAGTATTGATGGTGAATAGATAAAAAGCACCAAAGAAATACAAAAACTGTCCTGTAGCCAAGCCATATCCAGCGGTGCATAAGGGCGGCATAAGTGCTGTAGCAATGGCCACCCCCGGTATTACATTTCCTTTTTGCTTACTGCTTGCAGCTACTATACCTGCCAAGCCACCAAAAAGCGCTATCAATACATCGTATATGGTAGGACTGGTACGTGCCAATAATTCGGAGTGTGCAGTAGATACAGGGCTCAGGGCAAAATAGGTGGCAGAGGCTACAATACTGGCGCCTACGGCAAAACTAAAGTTCTTGACGGCCTTGCGAAACAAAGCAAAATTATAGGTTGCCAAGCTGTAGCCTATACCATTGATAGGGCCCATAAGAGGAGAAATAAGCATCGCACCAATGATTACAGCGGTAGAATTCATATTGAGCCCCACCGATGCCACTATGATTGCGAATACCAAAATCCAAAGGTTGGTGCCTTTGAATACCACATCTCTTTCGATGCTGTTGTGTATTTTTTCAAAATCATCTACCTCACTTTGTAGGTCGAAGTATTCAAAAACAAACTTTAAAACTCTTACAAGCATAATTCAATTGTGTGCTAAATTATTGTACACCAAATTTTTGCATAACTAGGTCTGATACGCCTACATTGCTGAAGCCTCCATCGTTATAAAGGTTTTGCATGGTAACTCTGCGAGTGAGGTCGGAGAACATAGCCACGCAATAGTCGGCACAATCTTCGGCTGTTGCATTGCCTAAGGGCGACATTTTTTCGGCATAGTCAATAAATGCATTGAAACCTTTTACCCCACTGCCGGCAGTAGTCATGGTAGGCGATTGCGAAATGGTGTTCACACGTACTTTTTTTCGAAGGCCATAGTGGTACCCGAAGCTGCGCGCTACCGATTCTAAGTAGGCTTTGTTTTCGGCCATGTCGTTGTAATCCGGGAAGCTCCTTTGTGCTGCTATATAGCTCAAAGCCAATACGCTTCCCCATTCTGCTAGGGCATCGAGTTTCCAGGCTGTTTGCAATACTTTGTGAAAAGATACCGCTGAAACATCCCATCCTTTAGTAAGCCAATCGTAGTTTAAGTCAGTATAATGACGGCCTTTGCGCACATTGACGCTCATGCCTATCGAATGCAAAATGAAATCTAAGGGCCCTCCTAAATGCTCTACGGCTCCTTGTATAAGGTTTTCCAAATCTTCGATCAAGGTGGCATCAGCGGGTATTATTTTTGAGTTGGTTTTTTCGGCTAAAGCGTTTATTTCGCCCATACGCATGGCAATAGGAGCATTGGTGAGCACAAAGGTGGCTCCTTCAGCATGGGCTTTTTCGGCCACTTTCCAAGCTATGGATTGATCATTGAGTGCACCGAATATGATGCCTCGCTTGCCTTTTAGTAATGAACTCGACATAAGGTTTTATTTTTTAAGTTTGATATGCTTTTAGGGCAAATGTAATTACATTGTTTAATTTAAGAGATAGCGCTTTTTTTAGTTTTGGTTGGTTTGCCTTTCTATTTGGTCAAATACATTGTTTAATTCATTAATTTTCAATGGTTTTTTAAGGTATTTGTCGCTTAGTTTATATTCTTCTGCTTTTTGAAAATCTTCGGTACTGAGCGAGCTGGTAAGTATATATACCGTGCCAATAAAGGGAAGCTCAAGGTTTCTAAATTC
>CAYZUZ010000212.1:0-3242 GCA_964481795.1 uncultured Cryomorphaceae bacterium | reverse complement strand
TGTAACTTTTTGTTTATTCTTTTTCTAACTCTTCCATTCTTGAAACATATAATATCTCCTTCCTTACTACAGTCACCATAAAATGGAATACAACCGTTGCCATTGGAAAAATCGACTAAATCGACTTTATTACCTGAAGGATCTAAATACACAATAAAGTTTATTAATCTGTTTTGAACATATTCAGCCACATAGTATAACTCGCCCGTTTCATAGAAATTACTGTCTCTACCATGTATAGAATAATTTTTGTACATTTCTGATTTAGATAATATATTGTTGTTAGGATAATATTCAATTTTTGTCCAAAAACTTGATTTTTTTCCTTGGTTATATGTATGTATTTCCTTCAGCCTACCATAAATATCATAATCATAGACGTTTCCATTGTTTAAATAGATTGTATCTCTATTAAATGGTTTTTTTATATTACCAATTGTATCCAATATAAAACATTCATATATATGCCAATATCTATCCCTTTTATAGTTAAATATTGATAGGCAATAATTTCCATTTATTGTATCCAAGATGGTATAGTAAAGTCTTTTTATCTCTCCATTTGAGCCTTTTTCTAATTTATAATATTCAAGAGATTCTAAGTCAGATGGAATGATTAATTTTTTGCGCAGTTCTTGACTATGAACACACAAACAAACTGGATATAAAATTAATAATAAAAATGTTTTTCTCATCTTTTCTATTTTTTCACCAAAATAAAGTCTGCTAAATAAACATATGAATAAACTTTATCATATATTACGTACTAAAACTTGGAAATTGGTTTTCTATTGTCTTATCCACATTTAAATTGGAATTGAACCTGCGCCCCGACGAAAGCCTACTAGCCTGACGTGGTGGGGTGCTCAGCAGCCGCGTGGGCAAGAGCGACTGCAAGAAGCTCCTTGGCCACGCTTGGCTGCGTAGCTACCCCACAAGGCAGCTAGTGGCTGTAGGCGGATTTTGGCGCCCTAATGATTTTTATTGAACTCATAGGGTGTGTCTACAGGTATAAAAACCTGGCTTTTCCGCTGAGGTCTGGGTGTATGTGTGCAGAGCGATTTTTGAAGAGGCCTTGGGTCTCGAAGGCTCGTAGTGGATTGATTTCCAAATAGATATTACCTGTACTGGGCTGATATTGCTCGCTGAGGTGGGCTATGCGTTGGTAAAATCCGAGGCCATCTTCCTCCGGGCTGAAGAGGGCTATGTGGGGTTCATAACTCAATACGTTGCTGTGCAGAGTGCTGGCTTCGGAGGGCAATACATAGGGCGGATTGCTTACAAAAATATCGAAGGAGGTGGGCAGTTGAGCCGACCAATCGTTGAGCAAATCGAAGTGGTGCAGGTGTATCTTCAGGCCGAGTTGTAGCGCATTTTCTTGGGCTATTTGTAGGGCTGTTTCGCTCCAATCGCAGGCGTGAACTTCCCATTGTGGACGAAAGTGTTTCAGTGCCAGGGCTATACAACCTGAACCTGTACACATATCCAATATCCGAAGAGGTGATTGCGTGGGATGTTGATCTAAGATGAGTTGTACAAGCTCCTCAGTCTCTGGACGGGGAATGAGCACGCCCTCGCGCACTTGCAGCTCAAGTTCCATAAAATGCTGCGTACCGGTAATATATTGTAGGGGTTTTCCTTTTTTGAGTTGATCTAAAGCATGGAGCAGCAGGCAATCGTCCTGGATCGTATGTCCCGTAGCTATTTGCAAGCGACTGATGCCGTGGTAATGCTCTGCAAGGCGATAAAAGATTGCATTTACCTCTTGCTTATCGTAGAGTGTGCTGAGCTCTTGTTGGTAAATGTTTTGAATATCAATAACTTGAATCATTACATCTTTTCACTTATTTCCAACCACAACATTTCTTTTTCTTCAAGCTGATCACTTACGGCTCCCAATTCATCAATCAAAGCGGTGAGCTCCTCATGTGGAGTGCTTGCATCGTTGATTTTCAGGTTAAGTTCCTGTTTTTTAGCTTCTAGGGCGGGTATTTCCTTTTCTAGTTTTTCAAAAGCAAGCTTTTCGCCATAGGTGAGTTTGGGCTTTTTCTCTTCTTTTTTATCCTCTGCGGGTGCATTGGTTTTTTTGATGAATTTTTCATCGGGCATTTGATCTTTGTAGAGACGCCAATCGGTATAATTGCCTGGGAAGATTTTGATTTGCCCATTTTCGAACACAAACAACTGATCTACAAGATTATCCAAAAAGAAACGGTCGTGCGATACCATAACAAGGCAGGCAGTGTATTGCATCAAGAAATCTTCCAGTACGGTGAGCGTGTCGAGGTCTAAATCGTTGGTAGGCTCATCAAGAATCAAGAAATTGGGATTGGATATCAATACTTTGAGCAGTTGCAAGCGCTTTTTTTCGCCACCGCTGAGTCGGTTGATGTAGGTATATTGTTTTTCGGGGGTAAAGAGGAAATTTTCGAGCAAGCGCGAGGCGGCCATTTTGGTGCCATCGCTGAGTTTTACATACTCGGCTATTTCTCTGATTTCCTCGATCACGCGATTTTCGTGGTTGAGTTCTTTAGCCTCTTGGGTAAAGTAGCCCATTTGCGTGGTAAGACCAGCCACTACTTTTCCGGTATCGGGTTCTATTTGGTTGGAGAGTATTTCAAGGAGGGTACTTTTTCCACTTCCATTTTTACCCACAATGCCTATGCGATCACCTTTTTTAAAGGTATATTCAAAGTCAGAGATCAGTTTTCTATCGCCCCGAGTTTTACTTATATTAATGAGCTCCAATATTTTACCTCCTACCCTACTCTCTTTCATTTTAAGTTCGAGGGTATCTTTTTCTAGCTTGATGGAGGCTTTATCTTTCAACTCATAAAAGGCATCGATACGGGCTCTGCTTTTGGTGCCGCGGGCTTGCGGTTGTCTGCGCATCCATTCGAGTTCGCGTTTCATCAGGTTTCGGGCACGCGCTACTTCGGCCTTTAGGGCGTCTTCTCTTGCTTGTTTCGATTCTAAGAAATTGGCGTAACCCGAGCCATATTTATGTATCGTTTCTCTGCTCAGCTCCATAATGCCTGTGGCCACTTTATCGAGGAAATATCTGTCGTGGGTTACCATGAGTAGCGTCATGCCCCTAGCGGTAAGAAAACCCTCCAGCCATTCAATAGCATCTAAATCGAGGTGGTTAGTGGGTTCATCGAGCAATAAAATATCGGGTTCGGCCAAAAGCATTCCGGCTAAAAAAACCCTTCTTTTTTGCCCACCTGAGAGCTTATCGAGCG
>CAYZUZ010000211.1:0-3267 GCA_964481795.1 uncultured Cryomorphaceae bacterium | reverse complement strand
AAGATTGTAGTTGCTTTTGGACTGCGTTCAAATGAATTACATAAATACGATGATTATGAAAATGTTGCGGGAATAATTGCTCACCAATGGTCAGAGGATAGCGTGAAAGATTGGGCAAAATCTTGGGGAGCCATAAATTTAAAATCCGAAACTAAAATTGAAAAAACTGCATTGCCAGACAAAGTTGTTCAACAAGCATTTATTGATTTAAGCAACTCTATAAATATGTCAACTGGAATTCATCATTTTATGGATGAAGAAGAATGCAAAACTTATATTAGAGCTTTAAACAAATACAATTACGAACTGAATTCAAAAGAAATCTTTTCCTTTCTAACAACTGAATTGAATTGGGAATCCGATAATGCAAATGACGTAATAAAATTGATTGACAAAATAAACTCTGGAGGCTATTTTAAAGGTGGTGCAAAAACTGGATTGCAACATCATATTAAAAGATGGAAATCGGAATAAAACACTATGCACAACAATGGCTATAAGTAATTGCTTATTCTCGCCTACTTCTGAAATCCTCGCGAATTTTCAGTTTGGTGTGTATTGGCAAAGTTAAGTGCTACCCAACGCAACTATTCATTGCCGAGACCCTCATCAGTAACCACAACACCCCAATATATATAAAATAAAACTATACCACTCACCTACCCACCCAAAATCTTCACAAAATCCTTTGCAAAATAAGAAGCTATCATATCTGCGCCTGCTCTTTTGATGGCGAGCAAACTCTCGGCTATCGCGGCTTTTTCGTTGAGCCAACCCATTTTAGCCGCAGCTTTGATCATGGCATATTCACCGCTTACTTGGTAAGCACTCACAGGTACTTGGGCTATGTTTTTCACTTCTCGTATGATGTCTAGGTAAGCCATTGCTGGTTTTACCATAACGATATCGGCTCCTTCACGGATGTCGTCGAGCACTTCTTTGATCGCCTCTACCCTATTGGCCGGGTTCATTTGATAGGTTTTTTTGTCGCCAAATCCTGGTGCACTGTCCAAGGCATCGCGAAAGGGCCCATAAAAACAAGAGGCATATTTGGCGCTGTATGCCATGATGCCTAGGGCTTTGTTTTCTGCTTCTAAGGCTTTACGGATGGCTCCTATACGCCCGTCCATCATATCGCTGGGCGCTACAAAATCGCAGCCGGCTTGGGCATGACTGATGGCCATTTGACTGAGAACTTCCACCGTGGCATCGTTTATAATTTGTCCGTTTTCTACTATTCCATCGTGCCCAAAACTCGAATAAGGATCTAATGCTACATCGGTCATTACGATCATTTCCGGACAGGTATCTTTAATCAAGCGGATGCTTCTTTGCATCAATCCTTGCGGATTTAATGCCTCGGTACCTCGGTTGTCTTTGAGTTCATCTGAGCATTTGATAAAAAGTAAAACCGAACGCAATCCCATGCTCCAGAGTTCGAGTACTTCGTGCTTTATAAGGTCTAATGACATTCTGTAATACCCGGGCATGGAGCTTATTTCTTCTTTTATTTCCTTGCCTTCTACTATAAATAAGGGTACTATAAAATCTTCGGGTCTTACCCAGGTTTCTTGTGCCAATGCTCTGATGGCGCTATTGGCCCTCAAGGTTCTGTTTCTTCTATTCAAATACATTCTCTATCTTTTTCTGTTACTTTCAATTTTTAAAAATATCCTTCTTTTTTCCGGTCTTCCATGCTTGTATCGCTTCGCTTATCGTCGGCACGGTGTCCTCTTTCGTTGGTGTCTGATTCTTTTATTTCCTGTATAATTTCTTGTATCGTTATGGCTTTACTTTCTATACCTCCGGTAATGGTAATATCGCCTAAGGTTCTGAATCGCACTTGCTTGGTCATTACAGCTTCACCGGGCATTAAGGTAAGGTATTCCGACATAGGTAGCCACGTATCATTGCGCCAAATTACCTTTCTGGATTTGCTGAAATAAAGCTCGGGAAGTTCTATTCTATGCCGCTCAATAAAGGCCCATATATCCCATTCGGTAAAATTAGAAAGGGGAAAAATGCGAAAGTGTTCATCGGGGAGCAATCTCCCGTTGAAGTGCGGCCAAAATTCGGGTTTTTGACGCTCAGGCTCCCATTTTCCTTGTGCATTTCGGTGCGAAAAAAACCTTTCTTTGGCACGTGCTTTCTCCTCATCTCTTCGTCCACCACCCAAAGCAGCATCTATCTTGTGCTTTTGCAAATAATCGAGCAGGGTTACGGTTTGCAGCAAATTTCTGTTGGTGTTGATACCTTGTTCTTCCTCTACCCTACCTTCATCTATGCTTTTTTGTACCGAGCCTACACAAAGTTTTAGTCCGTATTTTTCCACAAATGAATCACGAAATTGCATGGCCTCGGGAAAATTGTGACCGGTATCGATGTGTAAAAGCGGAATAGGCATAGGCAAGGGCTCAAATGCCTTGATTGCCAAATGTGTAAGCACAATAGAATCTTTACCTCCTGAAAAAAGGATAACTGGATTTTTAAACTGACGATAAGCTTCTCTGATTACGAAAGCAGCCTCAGAGGCCAATGAATCAAGATAATCCCAATTTTGCTGAATCATAGCGCAAAGGTATGGGACTGTCTGCTGTATTTTTGACTTTTTAATACTAAAAAAATGAAGCTGAATTGGAATACTGCCATCGGTATGGATGCGGATACTATAACCTCAGGAACCGGATTGGTGGGGCGTAATCCTTACGAAAGAGAATATGACAAGGTCATTTTTTCATCGGCCTTCAGGCGTTTGCAAAACAAAACCCAGGTATTTCCCATGCCTGGCAATATATTCATTCACAACCGCTTAACACATTCGTTGGAGGTAGCAAGTGTAGGCAGAAGCTTGGCCCGTGAGGTAGGCAGCTACCTCGTGTCGCAATACGGCTCGGAGTTGGAAGATTGGGCTCGCGAGTTTTATACCTTCCATTTACCCTCGGTAATCAGTACGGCTTGCTTAGCACATGATATTGGCAATCCTGCATTTGGACATTCAGGCGAGGCGGCTATTGGTGAATATTTTAAGCAAAATACCCATCTCAAAGCCCATATGAACGAGGCCCAATGGCAAGATTTGATTCATTTTGAAGGCAATGCCAATGCCTTTAGAATACTGACCAAACGCTTTAAAAATCGCTTGCAAAATGGCTTAGAGCTCAAAAATTGCACCCTAGCTTCAATGATCAAATATCCTTGTGCCTCGCATGAGTTAGATAAAAAACAGGGCATTCACCGCAAAAAATTCAATTTTTTTCAGGCCGACAG
>CAYZUZ010000210.1:0-3267 GCA_964481795.1 uncultured Cryomorphaceae bacterium | reverse complement strand
GGCACTTGCCCTTTGAGCAGCAGCAGGGCAAAATCTGAACCCACATCGCCTCCATCATCGTCGGATCGGGCTACAAAGTCCAGTCCGGTATGGTTGTAGGTATTGATTTGTGAGCTGTCGGGTGGATTGCTGCACGCTGGGGCTTCGTAATCAAAGCTCACCACGGTTTGATTGAGCACCACAGGGTTTTCCAAAGCATTTTGAAACATAAAACAATGCTCGGCAGTAAGCAAGTAGGGCTTCAAATCTTGGGCGGTATTGTTTACCATCACGCCTGAGCAGTCAAACAAAAAACCACCAATGGGTATGGTGAGCATCACGGTAGATTTTTTTTGATTCTGCCAATTTTGCCCCTCGACACAGTTTACATTCACATTGCAGCTGCCCGAGTTGTTGAAGTTTTGCGGTACTTCTTTTCTTTTTTTGAGTAATAAGCGGTGCAGCAGCAGTGGGCTTTGCGCTTGGAGGGTAAAATCTCGCTCATAAAAAGGGCCTATGCTCTGTAGTCCGGGACTGATGGAGCTTTGGTAGCTTTGGTAGTCAGTAATTATTTCTAGAGTGATGCTGTGGGCAGATTCGTTTTTGATTTGAAAAAAGACGGCAAATCCCTCCTCTAGTATGGTGATAAGTCTTTCTGAATCAGGGGTAATACTAGGGTTTTCCACAGGCCATACCAATCCCGTGGGCTGTAATCTTTCGTGTTGAGCAGCGGTAATTATTTCTTCATAATTAAACTGTACTTGCAAGGCCTGTGCGCTTACATTTGTGTAAAATAAAATACCGATAACAGTCTGTAAGAAAATGAGTTTTGATATTTTAACCATGGAATTCGTGTTAATTAAAAAAATGTTAATACTACAATTTATCTGAATAAATTGCCCGATTATTGCTTAGTTGTTCCCGTATCTAAAAAAACGGATTATTTCACAAAAGTATGAGAATACACCAATACTTGGTTTACTTGTTGAGCATTTCTCTTTTGGGCATCGTGTGGATTCAGGGCTATTGGGTGTACACAGCCGTCAACCTGCGCGAGGAACAGTTCAGCAACAACCTGGCAGATGTGCTTACGCGCATAGCCAAACGATTGGATAGTCAGGAGCGATACAATCTCATCATCGAAAATTTAAGTACCTCATTGCCTTATGCTTATGGCAAAAAAGACCGAAAAGGCGATGTAATTTTTTACGAGGGCAATTCTCCCATTCAAGACATCAACCTCACCTTGCGCAACAATTCAGAACTTACAGATTATGTGGTAGATAGCTTGAGTAAAGTGGGTTTTGGAGAGAATGCCCAAGGCAAGGTACAGGTACTCGATCAAAAAATAGTGCGCGTAGATTCTATGATCAAGCAAGTGATGCTCAATGGCCTATTCGACAGCCGCACGCTGCAAGAGCGTATTAATAGAGAGCAGTTGGATTCTATCATTCGCACGGAGTTGGATATCAGAAACATACATCTCAATTTTGAATTTGCCATATATGAAAACCAAGAGCTGAGCGATATTCATTCTGAAGGATTTGAGTATCAAGCGGCTCAGTATAAAACCCTGCTTTTTCGCAACAATGCAATAGCTCCTCCTACTTGGCTCTACATGTATTTTCCTAAAAAACAACGGTTTTTACTCGGTAATGTGACTTCTCTTTTAGGTATTACCGTGCTTTTGATTGCTGTAGTGGTGCTTGCTTTTTCTTACACAATAAAACTGTTGCTCAAGCAAAAGAACATTTCGATGATCAAGACCGATTTCATCAACAACATGACCCATGAGTTTAAAACGCCTATAGCTACCATTGGTCTGGCAGTTGATGCTCTTACCAATGAAAGGGTCATCCACAATCCTGATAAAATATTGCAATACAGCCGCATGATTCGCGAAGAAAACAAACGCATGAATGCCCAAGTGGAGCAGGTATTGCGCTTGGCCATGCTCGATAAAAACCAATTTCAGCTTTCGCCCAGCATGGAATCGTTGGGCGACCTTACCAAAGAAGCGCTTGGCAGTGTGGAGCTTCAGCTCGAAAATAGGGGCGGTACCTGTGAGGTTAGCAACGAAATAGAAGATGAAGACCTACTCATGCTCGATAAGCAGCACATGGTGAATGTGATCATCAACCTGCTTGATAATGCCATGAAGTATTGCAACGAGGAGCCCCGCATTCGCATCCGTATTTTTAAAGATGAATGGAGCAACACAGCCCTATCGGTGAGCGATAATGGCATAGGTATGAGCAAAGAAGTTCAGAAAAAAGTGTTTGAAAGATTTTACCGCCAGAGCACAGGCGATATACACAATATAAAAGGCCATGGCTTAGGCCTTAGCTACGTGATGGAAATACTGCGATTGCAAAACGCTGAAATAAGCGTTGACAGTCAGCCGGGTAAGGGTAGCACTTTTACCCTTTCTTTTTCATCGTCGGCTAAAGATTTCAAAGCCAAAAAGAAGAATAACAATTAATAAACAAAACCTACAATTATGGAAAGAATCAGGGTATTACTAGTAGAAGATGATCACAACTTCGGACTCATTCTCAAAGATTATTTGGAGTTGAAAGACTTTGATGTAACGCTATCGCGCGATGGAATTCATGGTTTAAATGATTTTAAATCAGCTGATTTTGATATCTGTGTGCTCGATGTGATGATGCCTCGCAAAGACGGCTTTACGCTCGCAGCTGAAATAAAAGAAATAGACTCATTGATTCCTGTTATTTTCCTTACAGCCAAAAGCATGAAGGAAGATATTCTAAGGGGTTATCAGTTAGGTGCCGATGATTATTTGATTAAACCATTTGATTCTGAGGTGCTTATCTATAAAATTAAAGCCATTTTAAGCAGAAACAAAGAGCTTACCAAAGAATCAGAAATACCAGATTATATAGAATTTGGCGGCTTTAAATTCAATACCAAACTCAGAGAGCTCAGAATAGGCAATCATGTGGTGTCGCTTTCACCCAAAGAGTCTGCACTTTTGGCACAATTGGCCGTGGTGCCCAATGATTTGGTGCGCAGAAAAGACATTCTGTTAAAAATCTGGAAGGAGGATAATTACTTCACTGCCAGAAGCATGGATGTGTACTTGGCCAAGTTGCGCAAGTATCTGAAAAAAGACCCAGGATTGGAGATTGTCAACATCCACGGTGAGGGCTTCCGATTGCTCATCAAAGAGGAGAATTTGCCAGAGAGCAATGAATCTCATTTGGTAGAAGAAATCGTAGAAACCGACGAAGATTAATCTTTATAAAAAACCGGCTCTGAGCTTTT
>CAYZUZ010000209.1:0-3275 GCA_964481795.1 uncultured Cryomorphaceae bacterium | reverse complement strand
TTCTTCCAATGGTTTTCACCTCCAATATGGTACTGCCATTAGGCGAAGGCAAGGCGTCAGGCGGATATTTTGTATTGACCCCCGTAAAGCCTTTTTTCACAACGATCACCGCCAATGCATCGCCTAAATTGGTATAGGTTTCAAAGTATCCATCTCTTTCAAGTTGGGTGTTATAATCTTCTAACAAAGGTTGTATCCACCAAAAATCGGTTCGAGCAAAAAGTATAACATCGTGTTCGTCAGGATTATATCCTTTTACAAATCCTCCTGCGAGCATTTTTTCGCGATAGGGTACAAAACCAACGAATACCCCTTTTTTTCCTTCGCCAGGCTCCAAAGTATTGAAATATTTGCTTAAAATTTCAATATCAATGGGGTCGCTCCAGGGGCTTTTCAAGCCTCTTAAATCCTCTGCATAAACCCTTGCTTCATAAGGATTTGGATTCAAATTTCTGATTCTTAGACCAGGGTTAGTCGTTACAAAAAAGCTTTCAATTTTACTTCTTTTGGGTAAAAATTGCACTCTATATTTATTGGCACCCGCAACAGGAGTCCACATCATATCAAAGCCAATACGCATATATCCTTGCGCTACTTCTTCGCCATTGTTTGGAGTTCTTATTTGTGGTTTATCCGGCAGATTTACGATGGAAGGCTTACTTCCATCAGCAGGTATGATGGCGGCTTTTCCTGTTTCAATTTCATAATCGCCCGATTGAATTTTTAGGTTGATATCGCCTCTGTAGTTACTTACAGAAGCTTGACTACCGCGTTGACTTAACCCCGATTCAGCTACAGGTGAACGCACATTATCAGCCACTATGATGGCTTCGCCTCCACTGTATTTAAGTTTGCCTAGTTTGCGCGATACATCAGCATCCAAGTAGTATCTTACTTCGCCCATCGTTACAAACACAGCTCCTTGGCCATCTTTGGTTTGCTCCAGCAGCACTTCCGAATTTTCTTCAATTTCAATTTTACTTTGTGCATTGATAACCAAGCTGGCGCTGCTTCCTTGTGGTACTGATATTCTATCGCCCCATTCAACAATATCTTCGTTGGCAATAGGCTCCCACACTTCTTTATCGCCACGCATTACCTGTATATTATCGTCATTGCATAGCAAGGTAGCACGCACTTGGATTAGAGCTACATTTTCGCTTTGTTTATTAAATAAATTCAAATTCAAAAGCACATATACAATGATAGCAATGGCTAGGAGCAAAAAGAAAATCTTATAAATTCTATTCATAAGGCTATTGGTTTTTTTGGGGGTTTAGTGTTGGAGCAGTGCTACATAGCCTTGGCAAATATACTAATAAGCAAAAAGCGGGAAATCTTTCATGAGTTTATTTACCGATTTACCTATCTTTTCAAGCTTTTTATCGTCCTGATAGTTTTCAATCACTTGGTTTATCAATTCAGCTATTTGATGCATATCATTTTCTTTGAGTCCTCTACTCGTAATGGCAGGGGTTCCTAATCGAATACCTGAGGTAATAAAAGGTGATTTATCATCATAAGGTACCATGTTTTTATTCACGGTAATGTCGGCTTTTCCTAGTGCAATTTCGGCTGCTTTACCGGTAACATTTTTATTGCGCAAATCTATAAGCATGGAGTGGTTGTCGGTACCGCCAGAGGTAATATGGAATCCCATTTCCATCAACGAGTGGGCTAGGGCTTTAGCATTTTTTTGAACTTGAACTATGTAATCGAAGAAATCATCTGATAATGCTTCGCCAAAGGCAATGGCTTTGGCTGCTATAACATGTTCCAATGGACCACCTTGAATGCCCGGAAATACAGCGGCATCGATCAAGCTGCTCATCATTTTAATCTCTCCTTTGGGAGTTTTTAATCCAAATGGATTTTCAAAATCTTCTCCCATCATGATAAGACCACCGCGTGGTCCGCGCAAGGTTTTGTGTGTGGTAGTGGTTACAAAATGACAATGGGGGATGGGGTCGCTAAGTAATCCTTTGGCTATGAGGCCAGAAGGATGTGAAATATCAGCCAAAAGGAAAGCTCCTATTTCGTCGGCTATTTCACGAAAGCGTTTAAAATCCATATCTCTACTGTAGGCCGAGGCACCACAAATCAATAATTTAGGTTTTTCAGCAAGGGCTTTTTCCCTCACCTTGTCGTAATCAATCAATCCTGTTTCTTTTTCTACACCATAAAAAGAGGTAGCATAAAGTTTCCCGCTGAAGCTCACCGGCGAACCATGTGTAAGGTGGCCGCCATGCGATAAGTCAAAACCCATAATTTTATCGCCAGGCTGCAAAATGGCGAGGTAAACAGCGGCATTTGCCTGCGAACCGCTATGGGGTTGTACATTGGCGTATGCAGCACCAAAGAGCAATTTGGCCCTATTGATGGCTTCGGTTTCTACTTGGTCTACTACCTCACAGCCGCCATAATACCTGCGTCCTGGGTAGCCCTCAGCATATTTATTGGTGAGTACCGAGCCCATTGCTTTCATAACTTGTTCGCTTACAAAGTTTTCAGATGCAATAAGTTCTATACCTTTGGTCTGTCTTTTTTTCTCTTTGTTAATTAAATCAAAAATGTAGTGATCTTTTTCCATGTTATTAATTTTTTCCAACAATTTAGCCTTTTCAAATTTTCAACAAATATCTATTAAGGATGACTAATACTGAACTTAAAAATCTTAAAAGCTGGATAAATGTTCGCGAGGCCAGCCATTTTCCTGTGTATAATTTGCCTTTTGGCGTGTTTATGGTTAAAAATGAGTTTATTACCTGCGGCACACGCATCGGTGATATGGTGATTGATTTTAATGCCTTGCAACAATTAGGTTATTTAAATGAATTGGAGCTACCCGAAGGTATTTTCTTAAACAACAACCTCAATGCATTCATTGAATTAGGTAAAAGCGTTCACAAAAATTTCAGAAATAGGTTGTTGCAGATTTTTGCTGGTTTCGACGATTCATTGCTCAATCATGCCGAACACAAGTCGCATGTATTGATGGCTCTCTCGGATGTTGAAATGCAAATGCCTGTTTTTGTACCTGATTATACGGATTTCTACTCCTCAAAAGAACATGCCACCAATGTGGGTATTATGTTTCGTGGAGCCGAGAATGCTTTGATGCCCAATTGGCTGCACATGCCCATTGGTTATCATGGGCGTAGCTCTTCTATTATTGTATCGGGGGTAGATATTCATCGTCCACATGGTCAAATACTTACACCCGAAAATGAAGTTGTTTTTTCTGCCAGTAGGCAAATGGACTTTGAGCTAGAAGT
>CAYZUZ010000208.1:0-3295 GCA_964481795.1 uncultured Cryomorphaceae bacterium | reverse complement strand
AGGCATTTTCTACTACAGCCAGGCCTACATGGCCTGCTTTGAGGGCTGCTAGGTCATTCAGTCCATCGCCTAGCATCATTACTTTGCTCTTTTTGGCTTGTAAATTTTTGATGTATTGGTATTTATCTTCCGGACTTTGCTTAAATTTGATTACCGATTCTTTGGGAAGCAGTTCTTTAAAATACGCTTGTGAACTTTCGTTGTCGCCACTTAATAGGGTAATGGGATAGGGCAATTGATGCAGCATTTGATCTACACCTTCTCGCACTTCTACGCGTATTTCAAATTTCCCTACGATTTCACCATCTTTTTGCACCCATACTTGTGCATGGTCGGCAGCGGTGCCTTGGTCTATTTGAAGGTATTCAGCAGAACCTATTTTATAGTGATAATCATCTAACCAAGCTTCCATGCCCTTGCCTGGGTGCTCTTTGAAGTGTTCTACAGGCTTGGGGTTTTCTTTGAAGTAGTGGTGTATTGCTTGGCTTAATGGATGCTTGGATTGAGCAAAAATACTTGTAAGTCGCTCACGTTCAGCTCCTAGGAGCTCTTGTCCTTCGTAGTAAACTTGTCCTTTGCCAGCTTGAGTAAGGGTGCCTGTTTTATCAAACACAATATGATTTACAAAAGGTAGGTGTTTTAAAACATCTCCATTTTTGAGAAATAAGCCATATCTGCCAAATATGCTTAGCAAAAAGCCTTGTGTAAAGGTGGCCGTGAGCAACAGAGCACAAGGGCAAGCCACAATGAGGACTGCGGTAAGCGCCAGCCAAGCGTTTTCCATGCTCAATCTGCTCCAATAAATAAACGATGTGGCCGCTACAGCGATTACTACATACGAAAAATAATTACTTATGTGGGTGATATACGATGTTTCAGCGTTTCTTTTTTTACTGTGCGATTCTTGGTTCCAAAGCTTTACAAAGGAGCTTTGTGAAAATTCGCGTATGGCTCTCAATTCTACCTGACCCCCTTTTTGCCTACCTCCAGCATAGATTACAGAGCCTGGCTTTACCACCGATATTTCTTCCTCTCCGGTTACAAAACTGTAATCAATCTCTGCCTTTCCTTTGATGAGCATGGCATCTACAGGTATCACTTCCTCGTTGTAAATGATTAAGTGGTCATCGGTATCTATTCTGTGTACGGGTACATATTCTACTTTTTCTTTTTCGCGCAGGCGGGCTACTGCCAATGGAAAGTAAGCAGAAAATTCTTTATTGAGGTTGATTACATCAAAGGTTTTGTTTTGTAATGCTCTGCCAATGAGCATAAAGAATATAATTCCACTTAGGCTATCAAAAAAACCTCCTCCTGTACCCATAATTACTTCATATACGCTGCGTGCAAAGGTTACTACCAAAGCAAGGGCAATGGGGGCATCAATATTGAGCCTACGCTGCTTGAAGCTGTACCAAGCATTTTCAAAAAACTCCCAGCCGCTATAAAAAAATGTAGGAATAATGAGAGCCAAATTCAAGTATCGAAAGAGCTCTGGCGGCAGTCCGTCGCGCTCCAAAGCTTCTAATCCTAAGTATTCAGGAAAGGTGAGCATCATGATATTGCCCCAGCAAAAACCAGCCACCCCTATTTTCATCATGTACTTTTTATGGGTAGCCTGTCGGCTGTCTTTGTCATTATCCTGCAAATCGTTGAGGCTGGTATAGGGCTCGTAACCTATATGAGCCAGTAATTCAGCTACTTGACGTATGTTTATCTTATTCGGATCAAAGTTTACTTCTATTTCTTTTTTGGTAAATTCTACCGATGAATGGTAAATAGCATCGTGAAGTTTTTGAAGGTTTTCGAGTAGCCAAATACATGAACTACAGTGTATTTGTGGTAGATAGAATTTTATTCTTTGGTGCTTTTCAGCGCTGAAAGTAGTGAAGTGGGCCGCTATTTCTTCATTTTCCAAAAATGCGAATTTATTGCTTGAAACAGCCTTATTCATTTTGGTGCCTGAGGCTGGGTTTAGATCATAATAATCACAAAGCTGGCTGTTGCTCAGCAAGGCATAAACGCTTTTGCACCCATTGCAACAGAATTTTTTTTCATCAAATTCGATGGTTTCATGGCCGCAAGAGTCACCGCAGTGATAGCAAGTTTCGCGGGTGCTTGTAGCCTTTTTATTCTCCTCCATCTTCGTTGTGATTTTTTTGGCTCAGCTCTTCTTCTAAGCACCTTTCGGGCACACAGTCTCTTTCGCGCAAGCTGCTCAAAACCGATTTGTTGTATTGCTCTTTTAATGGAAAAAAATCATCTTCCAATATCAAAAGCATGTTGTTGAGCTGTGGATGTTGGTTCAAGAAATCAGGCTTCCGAGATAGATTGTCCATCAAATGAAAAATGCGTTCTTCTTTCAATTGGGTCAATTTCAAGAGTTCGGAAATATTTGGGCTTTTGTGCTCATGAAGAGGCCAACGGTTCTCAAGAAATTTTAAAATAGACGGCAGTACCAGTTTTTTGTCATAGCTGATCAATGAAGTAATTTCATTGCAAAGGGCTTCTACCTGAGCCGTTTCGGAGTTTGGGTATGAGTGTTCTTCTACGGTATAATTGGCAAACTCCATCTCCAACAAAATCAACTGATGCTGAAGCTTGGGGTAAAGATTTTGCACAATTCGCGATATAACATCCAATAAAGTTTCGCAATTGCTGCACATGATTTTGTTGGGTTTTAAAATACGCAACAAAAATGCAATGCCCCAAAAAGGTGTCTTATGAATAATGCAAGTTTAAAACATGATTGATGTCATGAAAAATTTAGCCGTGCCAATGAGGTGCTTACAAGATGAGTCACACCCTAGATTTATGAAATAGGATGACAATTACTCAATAGAAAAAGCTAGAATCTTTTTACAATAATTAATCTAATACTCGGGCGTATTTCACAAGCTTTGGTACATTGAGCAATCCGATTTTCTTACCCTGCAATGATATTACCTTATCTTGATTAAATTCAGATAGTTGGCGAATAATACTTTCGGTAGATGTACCTACAAAATCGGCAATTTCCTCACGGCTAAAGGTTACGTTAAGCGTAATTCCATCGTCTAAAAATCCGTAAGTTGCCTTAAAGAATAGCAGAGCCTCTGCCGTTCTTTCACGTACATTTTTTTGCGACAAGGATATGATTTGATCCTCAGCAGCCTTGAGGTCGCTGCTTATTTTTGCTATTATTTTATAGAGAACATCCTTGTTTTTGTCGATGAGACTATAGAAAAAGTCTTTCTCTACCAAGCATATAATGCTGTCTTCCAATGCAGTAGCCGAACAATGATATCTGTCGTTT
>CAYZUZ010000207.1:0-3303 GCA_964481795.1 uncultured Cryomorphaceae bacterium | reverse complement strand
GCTTTTCCTGAGAAAAGACTGTATGCCGATGCCAATTCTACACTTCGCGTATCATACGGCCAGGTTGAAGGCTTTGCCCCTCGCGATGGAATGAAGTATCTGCACAGAACTACCCATGTAGGCGTGATGCAGAAATACCAGCCAGGCGATTATGAATTTGACTTGCCAGAGGCTTATCGCGATTTGGTAAATCAAAATAAATTTGGTAAATATGCCGACTCAGATGGACAGTTGCCTGTGTGTTTTATTGCTTCCAATCATACCACGGGTGGCAATAGTGGCAGCCCAGCGCTCAATGCCAAAGGCGAACTTATTGGCCTCAACTTCGATAGAGTATGGGAAGGCACCATGAGCGATATCAACTACGACATAAGCCGCTGCCGAAATATTATGGTAGATATTCGCTACGTACTTTGGGTAGTCGATGAATATGCAGGTGCCGGATATTTGATAGATGAAATGGAACTTATTTAATAGAACTTAGCCTCCCCCAGCTATGCAACTGTTACTTAAATATTACCCTGAAATTCAGGAAGATGAACGGATTGTCAAGTTTAAAAAGCTTCAAGAAGTTTACGCAGAATGGAATCAACAAATCAACGTCATTTCGCGTAAAGATTTTGATGAGTTTTTTTATGAGCGACACGTATTACACAGTTTGGCCTTGATCAAAGGTTGTGATTTTTTTGAAGGAGCACGAGTACTCGATGTAGGTACGGGTGGTGGTTTTCCGGGTATTCCTTTGGCCATTATGTATCCTAAAGTTCATTTTACGCTGGTAGATAGCATCGGTAAAAAAATAAAAGTAGTACAAGCCGTAGCCGATGCATTGGAACTAAACAACGTGACTGCACTCAATCAGCGGGCAGAGCAAGTACAAGGAAAATTTCATTACATTGTAAGTAGGGCAGTAACCCGATTGCCTGTTTTTAAAGATTGGGTCAAAAATAAACTCGTACTTAAATTACCACCTCAAGCCAATAGTCCTGCTGGTATATATTATCTAAAAGGTGGCGACCTCAGCGATGAAATAGACGATACCATTCAATTATTAGACATCATTGAGCTCAAAGAGTACTTTAAAGAAGAATTTTTTGAAACAAAAAAAATAGTCATTTGTAGATAAAATTTGCCCAACAAACATGGCATTTACTCCTTAGCTTCGCAAACAATTATTAAAAAACTATAGCATTGAAAAATACAGCACTTACACAAATACACATAGCACTTGGTGCCAAAATGGTTCCCTTTGCTGGCTACAACATGCCCGTACAATATGAAGGATTAATTGTAGAGCATCATGCTGTGCGTCAGCAGCTTGGTGTTTTTGATGTATCGCACATGGGCGAATTTTTTGTAGAGGGACCTGAGGCAGAAGCCCTCATACAAAGTGTTACCTCCAACGATGTTACCAAGCTTTTTGATGGCAAAGTTCAATACTCTTGCCTACCCAATACCGAAGGGGGTATTGTAGATGATTTATTGGTATACCGCTATCATGCAGAGAAATATTTGTTGGTGGTGAATGCATCCAACATCGAAAAAGATTACAACTGGATCAGCTCCAGAAATACTTTTGATTGTACTGTAATTGATAAATCTGAGGACTACTCACTTTTGGCGGTTCAAGGGCCTAAAGCCATAGAGGCCATGCAAAGCCTTACTGAGGTAAACTTAGCATCCATGGAATATTACACCTTTCAAGTAGGTACTTTTGCGGGTATAGAAAACGTAATCATTTCAGCAACTGGCTATACAGGAGCAGGTGGATTTGAACTCTATTGTGCCAATGCAGATGCAGAAAAACTTTGGAATGCCGTACTTGAGGCGGGTCAACCTTTTGGATTAAAACCATGTGGGCTGGGTGCACGCGATACCTTGCGTTTAGAAAAAGGTTTTTGTCTTTACGGAAATGACATCGACGATACTACTAGTCCGCTGGAAGCAGGCCTCGGATGGATCACAAAGCTCAATACAAACTTTACGAATGTTGATTATTTGCGCAAGCAAAAAGAAAGCGGATTACAACGCAAACTCGTTGGATTTGAGATGATTGACAGAGGAATTCCGAGACACGATTATGCTATTTTGAATGCCGAAGGCCATAATATAGGCAAAGTAACATCAGGTACGCAATCGCCTAGTTTAGGCAAGGCCATCGGAATGGGTTATGTAACTCTAGAAAACGCCTCTTTGGATACTGAAATATATGTTGAAATACGCGGCAAAAGCCTCAAAGCTAAGGTGGTAAAAATTCCCTTTTTATAAAAATTTATAACAAATCATGACCTCTACAGTAACATATACACAGCAGCTCAATACCCTTGCAAAGCACTTAAAATCAGGAAAAGTCTTTGAAACGGATGCTCCAACCGATAATCATGGAAAAGGTGAAGCTTTTTCTCCTACCGATTTGTTGGCTACCGCCTTAGCTGCTTGTATGATTACTGTAATGGGTATAGCCGCTGGCGAAAATGAAAAGCTATTTTCTGGTGCAGAACTTAGAGTTACCAAACTTATGGCCGATGCTCCGCGCAGAATCTCTGAAATCAAAGTGGAATTGCTTCTACCTGATGTATTCGACCCGGAAGAAAGAAAGCGACTGGAGCGGGTAGGACTCAATTGCCCGGTAGCTAAAAGTTTACATCCTGATTTGAAACAAGACATACATTTTGTATGGGGAGGCGTGTAATATAATTTGTATTTATTGGAAATTATTTACCTCCAAAGTCCAATCATATTTTCGATATTTAATTTTGGGCTTTGCGTTTTCTTCTATTATTGAGTATTTCTTCAAAAATTGAATGGTTCCTTTCTTACCTTGAAAATCGCCCCTAAACCAATGGAAAATCCTGGATATTTCTAGGGTATTTCCTTGTAGATTTATGTCATCCCTCAGGAAGGTCTGAGTAGATATATGTAGTTCATAATCAATATTTTCGGCACTGTAAAATGCAATTGCCGGACAAGATTTTGCTCCACAATTAAGTGCAAAATGTATTCTGTTGTCGAGTGAATCTACTTGAAGTAATCGCGTGAACTTACTGGTCATAATTTTATTGAAATACCCCAATGAATATTTGTATTTTCCTTTTCGCAATATATCGTGTTCTATTTGGTCTAATGATATTTCAAAATCCTTAAATTTGAGTATTCTATAGGAATAAAAAGCGTTGCGGTTTTTGTATACATCAGGATTTTTTTTCAAGACATCCAATACTGCTGCATTGTATAAATTTAACCAAAAGGCTTTTTTCTCAGCATCGTTTTGTAAGGCAGATTGCAAATCTACCATGCTTAAAT